>CAYHRR010000686.1:0-2236 GCA_964358875.1 uncultured Planctomycetaceae bacterium
GTTGGCGACGGCGGGCGCGCTGAGCCGCGACGGTTATCCGTTCCGCGCTGTGGCGGTCGACGCAGGTGGGACCATCGACACGAACGCGCTCGCACAGTTCGCGCTCGAGCCTGGCTGCAGACTCGTCTCCGTCATGGCCGCCAACAACGAGATCGGCACATGCATGCCGCTCGACGTGATCGGCGGCATGTTGAGCGAGCGCCGCGCCCGCCCGTTGTTCCACACCGATGCGGTACAGGCCTTGGGCCGAGTGCCCCTGCAACTACGTGGATGGGGGATCGACCTCGCTTCGTTCTCGGTGCACAAGCTGGGCGGGCCGGTCGGTGTCGGCGTCCTGTACCGGCGCCTCGGTGTCGAGCTGGCGGCGTTGCACTTCGGCGGCGCCCAGGAGGGCGCGCTTCGACCCGGTACCGAGAACGTCGCCGGCATCGTGGCGGCGGCCCTGGCGGTCGAGCTCGCGGTGCGCGAACAAGTCGAGCACGCGGAGCGGTTGCGCCGCTACTCATCCGGCCTGTGGGCTGCACTTGCGGCAAGCTTGCCGGCCCTTCGATTGCTCGGACTTCCGATCGACCACGCGCGCCGACTGCCCGGAACGCTCAACATCCTGACCTCGGAACACGACGGCAAGGTGCTCGTGATGCGCCTTGATCTCGCGGGACTGGAGTGCAGCGCGGGTTCGGCCTGCGCGAGCGGATCCCTCGAGCCGAGCCACGTGTTGCTCGCGCTCGGACTCGACGATCGTGAGGCGCGCGCTGGTCTGCGACTGTCCTTCGGCCGTGAGAGCACGTGGACAGATGTCGAGTGCGCTGTGGATATCTTGAGGACAACTTTGGGAGTGGCGCGCGCAAAGCGCGCAGGCGACACAGGTTTGTGAAGTGCTGTTGAAGACTCGCTCTGTCGTGATTGACACAGCGCCGGCGCGCACGCGTAATGCCGCCTCGCCATCGCGCTTCGGCGTGAGCACGCGACGACCTGACACGCCCGTTTTTCCGAGCTCTGAGCGGCCTTCCGCAGCCCCTCCACCCGCACCATGACCAGCATCCGGGCGAAGGCTCTCACAGCGAACTCAACATGCGTTTGGGCCCAATTCGTGCTCCCGCCAGCCCCTGCTCCACACTCCTGGACAGGCCGTCGCGATCACTCACTTCAAACTCAAACGTCGGTCGCGCAAGCCTGAGCGGTTGCGCGGCGGACCACGGAAGCAACAGGGGAAGCGGATGCAATCGGTGCTGGTCGAGACCGGAAGTGGGGAAGGGGACAACCTGGTCACGGCTTGGAATGACCTCCAGGTGGCCCTGCGCAAGCGCATCCGCCGTGAGCAATTCGAGACGTGGTTCCGCCGGGCACGTCTGCGGCGCGCGGGATCGGATGGGGTGTGCGTCGCGGTTCAAAATTCCTTCGCGGCCGATTGGCTGAAGTCGAACTACCTGGTCGCCCTCGAGCAGTCGATCGAGTGCGTCTTCGGTGCTCCCTGGCCCCTGGTCATCGAGGTCGACCCCGAACTGACGGCCACCCGCAGCACCGCGACCGCAACGACACCTGCGGACCCAAATCCGGCCCCGGCCGCACGCGCAAAGGCTCGCGAGCAACGTTCCGAGGAACCGGCCCGGTTGCTGTGGAGTTCCGACGTCACCCTCAATCCGCACTACCGCTTCGACAACTTCGTCGTCGGTCCGTGCAACCGCTTTGCCTACGCGGCGGCGGTCGGCGTCGGGGAGTCGCCCGGCAAGGCCTACAACCCGTTCTTCCTGCACGGCTCCGTGGGACTGGGCAAGACGCACCTGTTGCAGTCGTTGTGCTACTCGCTCCTCGACCGCGATCCGGATGTGCGCATCCTCTACCTGTCCTGCGAGACCTTCATCAATCACTTCATCGCAGCGCTCGAGAACGGCGACCTGCAGAAGTTCCGCAACAAGTACCGCAACGTCGACGTGCTCGTCGTCGACGACATCCACTTGCTCGCCAACAAGGAGCGCACGCAAGAGGAGTTCTTCCACACCTTCAACACGCTCTACAACGCGTCGAAGCAGATCGTGCTGTCGTCGGACTCGCCGCCCAAGGACATCCCGACGTTGCAGGACCGTCTCGTGTCGCGCTTCAAGTGGGGGCTCGTCACTGAGATCGAGAAGCCGTGCTACGAGACGCGCATGGCCATCCTGAAGCGCAAGAGTCGTGAGCGCGGCCGCGAACTACCGGACAGCGTCTCGCCACTAGTCGCCGAGCACATCGACTCGAA
>CAYHRR010000687.1:0-2235 GCA_964358875.1 uncultured Planctomycetaceae bacterium
CGCGGCTTCGAGCGCACGCGCGCGGCACGGCGGCGCCGCAACATCGACGCTACCATGGGCCCGCACAACGTCTTTGACCTGTCGAATGCACGCAGCGGCTTCGCGGTCGCTGCGCTCTTTCGATCCCTCAACGCAGCGGAACCACCGAACCCATGACTTCGAACCTCCAGGGCATCCGGAATCTCGCCTTCGTCGGTCACCCTTCAGCGGGCAAGACCACGCTCGTCGACGCGCTCGCCTTCGCGCTCGGCCTTTCGCCGCGCAAGGGATCGGTGCCGGAAAAGACGTCAATTTGCGACACGGAGCCCGAGGAGCAGGAGAAGGGCCACACGCTGCAACTCGCGGTCGTTCAAGGGCTCGTCAAGGACAAGAGCTGGACCTTGCTCGACACGCCCGGCTACGCGGATTTCGCCGCCGACTGCAACAGCGCGATGTTCGCGGCCGACGTCGTCGTCGGTGTGCACAGCGGCGCGGGCAAGGTGATGTTCAACCTGCGCAACAAGCTCGAGCGCGCAGCGGCGCTCGGCAAGGGCCGCGTGATCGTGGTCACGCACCTCGACAGCGAGAACATCGACTTCGATGCGATCGTCGACGAGCTCGACGCCACGGTCGGCGCTCTGTGCGTGCCCTTCGACCACCCCAACGCGACCGGCAAGGCCTTCGACTCGGTGAAGTCGATCTTCGAAGTCGACCACCACGATTGGCGGCAGAACTTGATGGACCGCGTGATGGACGCGTGCACCGACGAGGCCTTGCTCGCGCACTACCTCGAGACGCAGACGTTGACCGACGAGGAGATGCACGCACTGATTCCGGCGGCGATCGCCAAGGGTTCGCTCGTGCCGATCTTGGCCTGCAATCCGGCGAGCGGCGCGGGAGTCGAGCAGGTGCTGGCCTTCCTCGACGAGTTCTGTCCGCATCCCGGCTTGTTCCGCCAACCCGATGCGTCAGGCGCCGAGATCGCGCTCGACCCCGAGGGCGAGTTCGTCGCGCAGGTCTTCAACGTGCGCTCCGATCCGCACGTCGGCCGCGTGTGCAGCGCGCGCGTGCTCGCCGGAAATTTGGCTTCGACGGAATCCGTCGTCGGCCCCAAATCCAACGAGCGCGGCGAAAAGCTCGGCGGCCTGTTCCGCCAAGTCGGCAAGAAGCGTCGCGATCCGATCGACACGGTCAAGGCGGGCGAGATCGTCGCCTTCACCAAGGTCGAGCACATCGTGTACGGCGATTCGGTCGCGCGCGCCGGGCACGTGCCGCGCGCGCTCAACGTGCCGCAACAACCTGTGCCGATGGTCGCACTGGCGATCGTGCCCAAGACGCGCGCCGACGAACAGAAGATCGGCGAAGCGCTGCGCAAGCTCGAGGCCGAGGATCCGACCTTCCGCGCCACGCACGACGCGGAGACGCACGAACTCGTCGTGCACGGACTCAGCGAGTTGCACTTGCAAGTCATGGAGTCGCGTTTGAAGCGGCGCTTGGGCGTCGAGGTGACGACGCACGTGCCGCGCATCGCCTACCGCGAAACCGTGAGTCGCAAGGCCGACGGCCACCATCGCCACAAGAAGCAGTCGGGCGGGCGCGGTCAGTTCGGCGAGTGCTTCGTACGGGTCAAGCCCAACGCCAAGGGCACGGGCGTCACCTTCACCGACGGCGTCGTCGGCGGTTCGATCCCGCGCAATTTGATCCCGGCCGTCGAGAAGGGCATGCGCGAGTACGTGGCGAAGGGCGTGCTCACCAACAGCGAAGTCGTCGACCTGGACTTCGAGGTCTACGACGGCAAGTTCCACGACGTCGATTCCGACGAAGCGAGCTTCAAGATCGCAGGCGCGCGCGCGTTCATCGACGCGTTCCAGAAGGCCGGGCCGGTGCTGCTCGAGCCGGTGATGGAACTGACCGTGTGGGTTCCGACCGAGCATGCGGGCGCGATTTTTTCGGACCTGACGAGTCATCGGCGCGGGCATGTCATCGATCAATCGACCGAGGCCGACGGACACGTGACGGTGATCAAGGCCCACGCGCCGCTGTCGGCGATTCAGACGTATCAGCGCGATCTCAAGTCGCAGACCGCCGGTGAAGGCAGCTACGCGCAGACGTTGCATGACTATTCGCCCGTGCCGCTGAGCGAGCAGCACAAGATTTTGGCCGTGATCGGCAAGAAGCACGATCACGACGACTGAGGCTGTGGGCTGGAAGTGGGGCCGCGCGCAGCGCGCGGCCGACGCCTGGCGCGCCCCCGCG
>CAYHRR010000688.1:0-2213 GCA_964358875.1 uncultured Planctomycetaceae bacterium
CGCCACGACGTCGCCATGACCGGCGAGATCTCGCTGCACGGAGCCGTGCTGCCTGTCGGCGGACTGCGCGAGAAGTTGCTCGCCGCAGCGCGCGCCGGAATGCGCACGGTGATCGTGCCCGCGCGCAACAGCGAAGAAGTGCTGCGTTTGCCGCGCGAAGTGCGACGCCGGTTGGAGATCAAGCTCGTCGAGCACGTCAGCGAAGCGCTCGGCTGGGCGCTGATGGCGCGACGCGCGGAGCCCGAAGACGTCGCCGAGACCAAGCTCAAGAAAGGTCCGCGCGGCGCCTCGAAACCTGCTCGCGCCATCGCTCTCGAAGCCCGGCGCAAGCGCAGGCGCTCCGGTTGAACACTCGCGCCGCGCGCACTTGCGGCGCGGTGCGGCAACGGCGATGCTCTCGCCACCCGGCACGGATCCACATGCGTACTGCCACCCACACCGCACTCGTCGCGCTCGCACTGCTCGGCGCGCTCGCGCCCGACCTGCACGCGCAGCGCGGGGGCGGACGTCGCGGCGGCGGTGGACGCGGCGGCGCCTCCGGTGCGTTGTTCGGAGCGCAACGCGGTGCGCGCGGCGGCGCCGGTGCGACCTTCGGCGCGCAACGTGGCCGTGGCAAGGGTGCAGCGAACGCTGCGCCGCTCGGCGCCAAGCCGCAACCTGCGCCTCCGACCACCGCGCCGAAAGCGGCCGCTCTCCAGGCCGACGAACAACGCTTTCGGCGTTTCCTCAGCGACATCGACAAGAAGATCGCGGCCGCCGACGAAGGACACGCAGCGACCGACGAACAGCTCGACGCGCTGGGTTTCGACCTGCCCGCCGGCGTCGAACCGGGAAGCGTCGAATGGCGCAACCTGCAGCGCCCGATCTTCCAGACCTGCGACTACGACGGCGGCGGCTGGCTGTCGTTCCGCGAGTTGCAGGCTGCGATCGCGATCGATCGCGACGAGTTCTTCGCCTACGACCGCGATCGCGACGGTCGCGTCGGCCCGCGCGAGTTCACGGCGCGCTACGACGATGTCGTCGCCAAGAGCGGCGCGTTTCGTTTGCCGAAGCCGAAGGACGCCGGCGGTCGCATCGAGCCGCGCTCCGCCGATCAACTGCGCGGCGCTTTCGACAGCGACGGCGACGGCGGACTCGACGCCGACGAGTTGGCTGCGATGCTCGTCGACTACGGTCGCGAAGAGCTGGCTCCGGACGTGATCCTCGGCAAGGTCGACCTCGACGGCAGCACGCGCGTCGACGGCGCGGAATTGTTCCAGCTCTCACGGCTTGTTTCCGTCGCCTTCGTGCTTCCGACTCCGGAGGAAAGCGCGCGCGCTCGCGCCGGATCGGTCGAGCAATTGTTCGGCGGCGTGGTCGAACGCCCGACGCACACTTCCTCGGTCACCGAACCGCCCTGGATGCCCGGTCCCGTGCCCCATTTCCGGCGTTTGGACCTCGACGGCGACGGCTACATCGGCGCCGACGAAATGAAGGAACTGCAAGGCTCGGCGTCGCTCGGAGTGCGCGTCGGCGCCGTGCTGGCGACGCTCGATCTCGACGAAGATGGACGAATCAGCGCACGCGAGTTCTTGACGGCGCTGACGACGGCGCGAAAGTAGGGCCGTCGGTCCCACGCGGACCGCTTGGCGCGCCTCTAAATCCGGGGCGCGATTCCGAAGGCTCCCTCGACGACGCTCACCGCGTCGCACCGCCATGCGTCAAACGCTTACCACGGCGTCGCTGCTCGCCCTATGTGCTTGCCAGTCGACGAATCTCGCTCCGACCGATCTCAGCCGCAAACACCGTCGTTTCGAGTTCACCTACGAAGCTGCGCTCGACGCGCCGCCCGTCGGTGCGAAGGACGTGCGTCTGTGGATTCCGATTCCGATCGACACGCCGGACCAGAAGGTCGAGTCGGTGAAGATCGAAGCCGACGGCAAGACCGAGGAACGCGCCATCGAACATGGCTTCGGTTCGTCGGTGTGCGTGATGTCCGACGGCGCACCGGTGAAGGTCAAGGCCGTCTTCACGATCACGCGCTATGAAACGCACGGCGACACGAAGGCCTATGCCGACGCTCAGGATTCGCTGCTGCCCGACGCGAAGATCCCGCTCGACGGCAAGGTCGCAACCATCGCTGCGTCGATGCCGAGCGAGGGTGACGCGCTGCACATGGGCAAGCTGCTCTACACGCACACGCTCGATCGCATGAAGTACGACAAGCCCGAGGG
>CAYHRR010000689.1:0-2212 GCA_964358875.1 uncultured Planctomycetaceae bacterium
GTCGTCCGTTGCGCCGGTTGCGGCAGCAGCGCTGGGCTTGGATTTCTCGGCGAACACGCCGACGCGTGCTTCTTCCTCGGTCTCGAAGATCGGCACGACGCGATCGACGCCGACCTTGCCGATGATCTCGCGACAGAACGGCGAGGGGCGCTCGATCACCAACTTGCCGCCCTTGGTCGTGGTCGACTTCGAGGCTTTGATGATCGCGCCGAGCGCGGTCGAGTTGATGAAGCGCACTTGGCGCAGGTTCAGGATGATGCGGTTGATCCCGCCGGCGAGCAGAGCGTCGACTTGGTCCTGCAGGAGTTTGCAGTAGTACGTGTCGAATTCGCCGCGCAGGTGAAGGGTGGCGAAGTGATCGCCGTGCTCGACATTGATGTGCATGATCCGCGCTCCGCAGAGGTGGGCGCGCCGGGAAGTGCGGCGCGCGGGGCGGTGATTTTGGCGCCGAGCGTGAGGCGCGCAAGCATTTTCGCGCGGGTCGCGCCGCGCCGAGCTGGTTAGATTGGCCGACCATGTTCTGGCGCAAGAAGGCAACGGTGGGGAAGGACGCGAAGAGCGGTGCGAAAGCGTCTTCGAAGGCGCCGCTGGCCGTGCCCGCTGCGGCGGACGACACCGGGACGCGCTTTTTGACCGGCGACGGAGAAGTCGATCGGCGCACGGTCGAGGTGTTGCTCGGCACGATTGCGCGCGTGTCGCAGTCGCGCGATCTCGAAGCGCTGCTGATCGACATCGTCGATCGCTCGGTCGAATTGACCGGCGCCGAGCGCGGCTTCCTGATCCTCGTCGACGCCGACAAGCCCGAGCCGAGCGTGCGCGTCGCGCGAAGTCGCGACGGCAAGAAGGTCGAAGAGGACGTGCGTTTCTCGACCAGCATCGTCAAGAAGGTGCTCGAGCGCAGCGAGCCGATCCTTGCGACGGTGCAGAGCGATTCCGAAGCGATCGAACTCGGACGCTCGGTGTTCGACCTGAAGCTACGCGCCGTGATGTGCGTGCCGCTGACGACGCGCAAGGACGCCGAAGGCGGAATCCGTGGCGCGCTGTACGTCGATTCGCGCGCCGCCACGCGCGAGTTCGACCACCGCGACCTCGGCCTGTTCCACGCGCTTTCGCAGCACATCGCCATCGCGCTCGAAAACGCGCGCCTGCACGTCGCTTCGCTTGAAAAGGCGCGCTTGGAGCAATCGCTCGAACTCGCCAGCGCCGTGCAGAGCGGCTTGATGCCGCCGATTCCCAAGGACATCCCCGGTCTCGAAATCCACGGCTGGTATCGGCCTGCCGAACGCACCTCGGGCGACTTCTTCGACTACGTGAAGACGCGCGACAAGCGCATCGCAGTCGTCGTCGGCGACGTCTCGGGTCACGGCATCGGTCCGGCGTTGATCACCGCCAGCGCGGCGGCGAGCCTGCGTTCGTACTTGCGCGTGCTGCCCGAGCCCGCGGCGGCGTTGACGATGCTCAACGCCGATTTGTCGGAGCGCATGGACTCCGGGATGTTCCTCACCTTGCTGCTGCTCGTGTTTTCGGCCGACGGCACGCTCGAAATTCTCAACGCCGGCCACCACGCGGCGATGCTCGTGCGGCGCGGCGCGGTCACGACGAGCGACAAACACTCCCTAGCGCTGGGCTTCTCCGGCGACGCCGAGTATCAGATCGACGATCGCCTGCAGCTCGAAAGCGGTGATGTGTTGCTGGCCTTCACCGACGGTTTGATCGAGGCGCACTCGCTCAGCGATCGCGATCAACTGTTCGGCGAGGAGCGTGTGAAGCAGCTCCTGCTCGAACATGCGGCCAAGGGCTCGAGCGCCGAAGCGATCACGGTCGCGCTCGCCGAAGCGGCCTATCAATTCGCCGGTGGCCAGCACGAGGACGACATCACGCTGGTGGTCGTCCGCAAGACGTGATGAGCGCGGCGGCGCGAGGCCCGAGTTTGTTCGTGCGCGGCGCGGCGAGTTATCCGCCCGGACCGAACGCGCACACGCACGACGTGCGCATCGCGGGCGGCGTGATCGACGCCGTCGGTGTGAACCTCGATGCACACGGCCTGCCGGTGCTCGACGCGCAGGGGCTCACGCTGATTCCCGGGCTCGTCGACGTGCACGTGCACTTTCGCGATCCGGGCCTCGAGCACGTCGAGGGTTGGGTGCACGGTTCGGCGGGCGCGTTGCACGGCGGCGTCACGAGCGTCGTCGAGGTGCAGAACAATCCGCCG
>CAYHRR010000690.1:0-2203 GCA_964358875.1 uncultured Planctomycetaceae bacterium
TTCACCGACATCAAGGCGCCCGGCTCGGCCCTCGACGATTTCCAACTCCTCGCCGTCGAAGGCATGCTGCAAGCGCACGGCCTCACCAAGGCGGCCGCTCAGCCGGCGGTTGCTGACGAGGTCAGCGGCGTTCCGGGACTGGTCAAGAAGAAGAAGAAGATCAAGTCGCTGTCGGACTTCGATCGCGACGAGCCCGAGGCTGCGCCGGCGGCTCCGGCCGTAGCGACCGCGCCAGCGGCCGCGCCCGCGCCGACTGCGCCTGCGTCCACGCCTGCCGCTGCCGCGG
This sequence comes from uncultured Planctomycetaceae bacterium, assembly GCA_964358875.1. GTDB lineage: Bacteria > Planctomycetota > UBA1135 > UBA1135 > CAYHRR01. The sequence continues at coordinate 287 of CAYHRR010000690.1, forward strand.
CACCTGCACCCACCGCCAAACCGAAGCCGACGTCGGCGCCGAGCGCTGCGGCACCGGCGACGCCCGTTGTCACCACGCCGAAGCCGGCGACCGTCGCCAAGTCGGTCGAGGCAGCCGCACCGCCGCCGAAGTCCGCTCCCGCGCTCGAAGTGCGCGCGGTCGAGCCCGCTGCGGCACCCGTCGCTGCGGTCGAGCCGGCACGCGAGCTTCCGATCGCCGCGTCGGAACCGGTCCACATGCCCGCCGCCGAGCCTGTGCTGGAGATTGAGCCCGCCGCGCCGGTGCTGGTCCCTGAAGTCTCCGGCGGCATGCCGACGGCGGCGGTTGCCGAGGCCACGAGCGATCTCGTGCGACCCTCCGCGCCGCGCCGCTCGGGCAAGGTCGTCGGCTTCGTCGACCTTTCGAAGGTCACGAAGATGGTCACGCCCAAGCGGCCTGACACCAAGCGCCTGCGCTCGAAGGACGACGTCACGCCGGACGTTCAGCCGACGCTCGGCCACGACAAGAAGAAGGCCTTGGTCCGCGGCGACCAAGCCAGCCGCGGTCAGTTGACGGCGACGCAGTTGCGCGAAAAGGAAGCCGGACGCTTCCTGCGCCGCAAGGGCGCTCCGCAGCAATCGCAACCCTCGCGCGGCGGCGGCAGCCACTCGCGTTCGCGCGGCATCGACGTCGGCTCGTCACCGAACAAGGGCGGCGAAGCGATTGTCGACGCACCGGCAACGATCAAGAAGCTCGCCGAAGCCCTGTCGATCAAGACCGGACAGTTGCTCGGCAAGGCGCTCGAGCAAGGCCTCGCCGTCAACCTCAACTCGGTACTCGACGACGAAACGGCGATCCTGCTCGCCGATCAGTTCGATGTCACGCTCGTGGTCCAGCACGAGATCCACGCCGAAACCGCACTGGTCGAAGAGTTCGTCAAGAAGCGCACCGAGGTCGAGGAGAGCGAGCTGATCCTGCGCGCGCCGTCGATCGCGATCCTGGGCCACGTCGACCACGGCAAGACGACCTTGATCGACAAGATCCGCAACTCGACCATCGCCGCGGGCGAATCGGGCGGCATCACGCAACACATCGGCGCGTACCAGATCCACACCAAGTCGGGCCACCCGCTGACGATCATCGACACGCCGGGTCACCAAGCCTTCACGGCGATGCGCGCGCGCGGCGCCGATGCGGTCGACATCGTCGTGCTCGTCGTCGCCGCCGACGACGGCGTCATGCCCTCGACCATCGAAGCGCTCAACCACGCCCGCGCGGCGCACAAGAAGATCGTCGTCGCGCTCAACAAGTGCGACAAGCCGGGCGCGAACATCAAGCGCGTCAAGGAACAGCTCTCGAAGGAAGGGCTGATTCCCGAAGAGTGGGATCCGCAAGGCGTCGCAATGCTCGAGGTCAGCGCGCTGACCGGCGCGGGCGTCGACGAGTTGCTCGAACGCGTGTTCCTCGAGAGCGAAGTGCTCGAACTCAAGGCCCACGCCAAGGGTCCGGCCTCCGGCATCGTGCTCGAAGCCGAAATCGAAGAAGGCAAGGGCCGCGTCGCCCACCTCTTGATCAAGGACGGCACGCTCAACAAGGGCGACTCGATCCTCGCCGGCGAGGGCTTCGGCCGCGTGCGTTCGATCTACGACGACCGCGGTCGCGAGATCGACAGCGCCGGTCCGTCGATGCCGGTGCAAGTCACCGGTCTCTCCGAACTGCCGACCGTCGGCGATTCCTTCTACGTCGTCACCAAACTCGACCAAGCACGCGAAGTCGCCGAGGAACGCCGCAAGAAGAACCGCCTGATGTCGATGGCCGAGCGCAAGCAGACCACCGCCGACAACATCATGCAGGCCTTGGCCGATCAGTCGAAGAAGGTCATCAACGTGATCTTGCGCGCCGACGTGCAAGGTTCGTTGCAGGCACTCGAACAGCAGA
>CAYHRR010000691.1:0-2201 GCA_964358875.1 uncultured Planctomycetaceae bacterium
GCAAGAACGAGTCGATGAACAAGATGATCGGCGCGGGCACCAAGGAGACGCAGAAGCTCGACAAGGAAGACCGCATCGAGATCAAGTGCGACATCCACCCCTGGATGAACTCCTACCTGATCGTCGCCAACACGAATTTCTACGCCGTGACCGGTGCCGACGGCTCGTTCAAGATCGACGGCTTGCCGGCCGGCGAGCACAAGGTCGAGTACTGGCACGAGACCCTCGGCAAGCAGAAGGGCACGATCAAGGTCGGCGCCGACGGCAAGATCGAGCCGATCGAGCTGAAGTGGTCGCTGCAGAAGAAGGAAGGCCGCGGCCGTCGCGGTTGATCGACCAGGTCCGAGTCGCGGCGCGGGCCGCGGTCGGACCGAGTTGATCGCGAACACAAGGCGGGCGCTGCGGACCATGCTCCGCAGCGCCCGCCTCGCATTTCGCATCGAACTTGCCAACGACCGCGGTAGGGGGCGCGTAGTTTCGAGGCGGAACGTCCAACCACAGGATCGCCATGCTGCTGCAAATCCCGCTCGCCCTGCTGCTCTCCCTCGCACCGTCAGAATTCGTGCTGCGTCCGCACACGCTGTCGCAGTCCCTGCCGTCGCAGTCCGGGCAAGCGCAACCCAAGGCCTGGCTCGTGGTCGGCCTAGTCGGTGTCGATCAGGCCGGCGACGAGCAGGCCGGCACAGCACTTTCGAGCGTCCAAGAGGCGTCACCGGCGGCGCGCGCCGGCTTGGTGCAGGGCGACGTGCTCGTGTCGATCGACGGTCGGCCGACCGACACCGCGCAGGCCGTCATCGATGCCGTCGGTTCGAAGTCTCCTCGCGCGAGCATCGCCGTGCGCTTGCGCCGCGAGTTCACCGTCACGCTCGACGCGGGCGTACGAGGCGAAGGCGGCCGCCTGGCGCTGGGCGTCGAATTGCGCGGCAACGGCGACGACAGCGAAGGCGCGACGGCGTTGCAGATCGCGCGCGTTGCTCCGAACACGCCCGCCGCCGCCGCGGGCTTGAAAGCGCGCGATCAACTCGTCGCCATCGACGGAAACGCGCTGAGCACCTTCGCGGACCTAGCCCAGTTCATGCAGGCGCTCGCAGCACCGCGCGCGCTGCGCGTGACGGTCGAACGCGAGCTGCGCGTGCGGCTCGGGCAGCGCCCGGACGCCGGTGCGTTCGAAGCGACTCCGCGCTCTCCATGGCTTCGCGATTCCGTCGTCGAACCGCGCGTCCGCGAACCGAACCCGCAACCGGCGGCGCCGGCCTTTCCGCAAGCGCGCGCCGACTTGCGTGAAGAGCTGCGCGCGCTGCGGGCCGAGCTCGCCGCCTTGCGCGCGGAACTTGCCGCACTACGCGACGCGCTCGGAACTCCGGCGCGGCGCTGAGCTGCGAATTCCAGCGAGTGGCTTCCTGCGATCGGCGCGCTCGCGCAACGGGTTGCCCAGCAGCACGCCGCGCGAGCGCTGCGCGACCCGGGGCGGCCGACACGGAGTCACACGGTTACGCCACGTCGCGCCGCCGCGAGCGCTGCTCAGCGCGCTGCGTGGTTGCGACCGCTCGCGTCGCCCTTGGACTCACTAGCGAGCTGCTCTCCCGCGGCGCGCGTGAGCGCGTCGACTTGCAGGCCGTGCGGATTCCAACGCGAACGAGCGCGCGCCGCTGCGACGCGTGAGCGCCGGATGGCGCGCGCACGCGGGCTGTCCGTCGGTCACTCGGGATGACCCCAGGTGTGGAGGGCGCTCGCGACGGCCGCGAGAGCCCGTGCGTCGCTTGCTGCGCGTTCGCCGTCGCACGCATCGCGCGCAAGGCTTGCTTCGACGACGTCGAGCAGCGCACGTCGCAGTTCGCCGTCCGCGCTGAGCGCTCGCTGCACCAAAGGCAACAGCCGCGCGCCGCGTTGGTAGCTGACGCGGTGTCGCGTGCAAATTTGTCGCAGCCGGCGTTCGGCCGCGAGTTCGTGGGGCGAGTGCATGGTCGGTGCCGTTCGTCGGCTCGTTCGAAATCTACCCCGCCTTCAAGGTGCGGGCGGCGCTCCGCGAGCTTCGAAGGCCCCCGCGCGGACGCGACGCGCGTCGACTTCGCTCGCGACGACCGGCGTCCCTTTCGCCGAGCGTTGCACATGCGACGCGCGCATCGACGTCGCTCGTGCACCGACGCGCGCGCCAAGGAACTTGCAGCATCGAACTGTGGCGCAGGATTCTACGAAGCGTG
>CAYHRR010000692.1:0-2199 GCA_964358875.1 uncultured Planctomycetaceae bacterium
GATGGGCGCGAAGGTGATTGCGGCGCTCGGCATCGGGACTTCGGCGACGCACATGGAGTGGTTCTTCGGACCGAAGGGCCTTCGCTTTTCCGAGATCGGTTGCCGTCCTCCCGGCGTGCGCGTGTGGGACCTGTACTCCGCCGCAAACGAGTTCGATCTCTATCGCGAGTGGGCCCACGCGATCGTGCACGGCAAGACCGAGCGCGCGCCGTCGCGCAAATACTCCGCGGGCATGATCGCCGTGCGCCCCGAGTGCGACGGCCGCATCACGGGCTACGAAGGCATGGACAAGATTCAGGATCGCTACAGCGCGAACATCATCGATTGCCACCTGCCGCCGCCGGGCACCGCGACGCAACCGGTCAGCGGCGGTTACATGGCGAACGCCTGGGTGCGCATGAAACACCAGGACTTCGACGAGCTGCGCCGCCTGCTGAACTTCGTCGGCGAGACGCTGAAGGTCAGGGCGAAGGCGTCGTGAGTGCGGTGCTTGCGGAAGGCCTCTCCGCGCGCGAGTTCGAGCACATTCTGTGCGGAGTCGTATTGCTGAGTCGTCTCGGCGATGTGCTCAGCACCTACGCCGTCACGCCGACGCTCGCGCTCGAGGCCAATCCGCTCGTGCGCAAGTTCCGTTGGCCGTTCGCACTCCTTTCGTTGTCGTTGTGCTTCAGCGCCTATTGGTGGACGGGCCTCGCCGTCGCTGTGTTCGTGTCATCGGCGTTGATCACGACGAGCAACCTGAGCCGCGCGTGGAGCGCCCGGGCTCTCGGCGAACGGCGCATGCAGCAGCTTCTCGACGAGGCCGCGCGACGGACATCGCGCGGTGCGGCGATCGGGTGGACACTGACGGCCGGCGGCGCAACTCTGATTGCGGGTGCACTCGCGGCCGCGCTGTGTTGGATCAATGGAGAAGGTTGGGGCTACTACGTCGCGTTGGGCGTCGCGGGCTACGGGGCGACGATTGCGCTGCATCACTCACTTGCCGTAGCGCGGCTCTTTCGAAGCGCTGCAAGCGCTCGAGCGATCCAGTCCGTCGACGCGACGCGAATCGACGGGCAAGCGCTCGAATTCGAATGCTGTTTCTGCGGGGCGCCCGTCGGTGCCGCACTCCACGCGGAGATCGCCATCCCCACGGAAGGCGGCGGTGCACAAGAGTTGCGCGCCCACCGCGCATGTTTGTCGGCGCGAGTGCGGCCGACGATTCCGTTCGCCGACTGAAGCGTCGAGGACGAGTCGCGGGCATGGGCGAGAATTCGCGCGGATGCGTCGAGCGTGCGCGGCGATCTGCGAAGCACGCCTTCTGTCGCCGTCGGTTCGCGCGCTCCGTCGAACTGCGCTCTCAAGGCTGAATCAAGAAGTCGGTCGCTTCAGTGAGGTTGACGTTGTTCGGGGCGGCGAGCCCCGGATCAAGCCTCTGACGACGCGCGTTCGCGGCGTGAAGTGCGCAGCGCTCGAGAACGTCGCGACCTCACGACGCGCCGGATTCCTGCCGAATCAAGATCGGGCCGACAGTGCATCTTGCTCGAGTGTGCCGTCGAGATCGCGCTCGAAGGAGCTAGCTGCCGAATCAAGTTGGCGCGCGATCGACGTTCTCCGCGATCAGCTGCAACCGGCGAGCGTGCCGAGCGTCGTGAGTGCGGAGACGAACGATGGCTCGCACGACACGACACACGCGGCAGCACGAGTTGGGCTTCACGAGTTGGGGCGGCGCACGGCGCGGAGCCGGGCGCAAGCCGAAGGGTGAGCGTGCCTCACGTTGCGCGGCCTGCGCTCGCGGCGCGGCATCCGGTTCACGTGACGCTTCGCGTGCGTGCGGGACTTCCGAACCTGCGGCGAGATGCGGCGCGGCGCGCGATCGAGCGCGTGATCGCGTGTGCGGCCGATCGCCTTGGCGCGCGGCTCGTGCACTACTCGATCCAAACGACGCATCTGCACCTCGTCGTCGAAGCCGGCAGTCGACGCGCGTTGTCGCGCGCTATGCAGGGGCTCGAGATCCGCGTCGCCCATGCCTTGAACCGACTATGGAAGCGCGTCGGGTCGATCTTCGGCGATCGCTACCACGCGCGGATTCTTCGCACCCCGCGCGAGGTGCGCAACGTGCTCGTGTACGTGTTGCAGAACGCGCGCCGGCACGGCCACGCGATCGTCGGCGTCGATCCGTGCTCGTCCGGCGCTTGGTTCGACGGCTGGAAGCAGGAA
>CAYHRR010000693.1:0-2181 GCA_964358875.1 uncultured Planctomycetaceae bacterium
TCCGAGGCTGTTTTGGAATTCCCAACGCAGACGATCCGAGGCGATGTTCGCGCTGCCCGGGTTGACGGCTTGGTCGAGCGCGACGATCAGCGCGATTTGCGTACCGGCATTCGAGAGCTTGTTCAGCGGCAGATCGAGCGGCGGGACGATTTGCAGCACGCCGCCGACGCGTTCGAAGTAGTGCTTTTGACCGCCCGTGCCGCCGACTTCGACGTAGGTGCCGTTGGAGGTGTCGGTGTCGGCCTGATCGCCGATGACGCGCGCGACCGGCGGACCGACCTTCGTGTCGAGGTAGAGGTTGAGCGGATTGAGCGAGACCGGCGTCGTGAAGTTGCGCGTCTGGCTCGCCGCGAGGCCGTCGCCGCTCGCTGAGCGCACCGGCAGCGACGAGTTCTTGTCGACGCCGATGATGTTGAGCTGGTAGGCGTACGCCGTGTCACCGTTGTTCGGGTCGGTGCCGGCCTTGAGCCCGGCATCGGACAGGTCGTCGAGGGTCGGGCACAGCGGCTGGAACACGACCGTGGTGCCGCCATCCTCGAGATAGAACTCGCCGGCGGCGGGTCCACCACTCGGTTGGCGCACGTTGAACGTGTTGAGGTTCACGGTGCCGAGGTCCACCGCTTCGCTGAAGGTGACTTTGATCGGGCGATTGATGCGCCAGACCGTGCCCTCGTTCAGGTTCAGTCCGACGACCTTGAACTGTCCGGTTCCACCACCGCTGCCGCCGCCGGAGCAACCCGACAAAGCGAAACCGCCGGCGAGAGTGAGGACGGGGAGGACCAGTGAGCTGAGTTGGCCGCGTCTCATGGATTTGAATTCCTGACCAGGGGGTTAGCGCTTGAAGGCGAAGCCGAGAGCTGAAAGCTCCGGAGTCAGACCGCTGAGGGGATTACAAACGAACGTGAGGCGCGCCTGCATGAAGCGCGCACCGTTGAGCGAGGTGATGTTGTTCTTCCACGTCTTGTCCGTGGTGTTCGTGGGCACGTTGTAGAACTGGGGCACGCACGAGTTCTGCGTCGTGCCGCCGGGTACCGTCGTGAACTGCTGTGCCGACGTCAGGCCGTCGCCGTAGAAGTCCAGCAAGCCCGCATCTTGGTAAGGCAGGTAACCCGGAGGCGTCGGTGACGCGAGCGTGAAGGCGGTCGCGCCGCGGTAGGTGACGAGCAACTGCGTTCCCGTCGGTTGCAGTTCCGCGTTCGGTTCGACGATCGGCTCGCCGTAGATCGTGCCGGCAGCCTTCGTGTCGAGCCAGATCGTATGCATGCGACTGACTCGCACGAGGAAGTCGCCTTGGCCCAGGTACACGACGTTGTCGTACCCAGGCGATGCGTTGCCGTTTTGCGAGATCGCGCCGTCGGCGATCACAGCCGAATCAGGGTTGACCGTCTTGGTGATCGACGGATTCGTCGGGTGCACGCCGCCGGTCGAGAACACGCGGAAGAAGGGCCGTGCCGACGAGTTGATCGCGAGCGCTACGCGGAAGCCGTTCTGGGCGATCGCGAGCGAATCGGGATAGGTGCGGAAGTCCATCAGCATCGGCAGCGCGATCGTCGGCACCTTGCCGGTCGTGTAGTAGTTGGCAGTCGTCGTAGTCGGGGAGATACCGACCAAGCGCTGGATGTCGGCCCCGCCACCGCTCGGCCCGCCAACGGCGAGCTTGCCCGTATCGCGCCACGTCCAGTACTCGAACAGGTCCTGAGTGACACCACGATTGACCGGCCACGGTGCCAGCGGACTGCCGGTGGCGGAGAAGGCCAAGTCGCTCGGCTGCAGCGTGTAGCCCAGCGCCTTGGAGTGCATCACCTTCTGCGGGTCCGTCGCCTTCGTGCCGACGCCGTCGAGCAGGTTGTCGTCGAACTTCGAGACCAGGCCGGATTGGGTGTAGGACGGCAAGAGCCCTGACGAGACTTTCTCGTCCGGCAGGTACTTGCAGTGCGAGAGGCGCAACTCGAAGTTCGAGAAGTGGTCGACCTGCACCAAGCCCGCGAAGGGCTGCCACCACATGCCTTCGACGTCGATGTTGTGATTCGACTCGTCGCGCATGGCCATGCCCATGTCCGCGTAGCGCCACACACCCATCATGCGGCTGCCGCGATCGGCGAGCGGCGTCTGGATCGCCTGCGGGTACTGCACCATCACGCCGACGATCGGCACGCTCGGGTCGACGACCGACGAGAAGCG
>CAYHRR010000694.1:0-2180 GCA_964358875.1 uncultured Planctomycetaceae bacterium
GCGACGGCCCCGGCGGCGATGATCGCGAAGCCCGCCGCGAAGCCGCGCGCGCGAGGATCGCGGTCGTCGTCCGGCGCGAGCTCGCGCGCGCGCAAAACGACTCCGAGGGTGAGCAACGCCGCGCCAAGTCCGAGCCAATCGAAAGGGCGCGCTTCGACGATCTCGACGAGCCCGTTCGCCTCGCCGCTCGCTCCGAGGCACGACGCAATGACGCCACTCGACGCGAGCGCCGTCGCGGCGAGCGCTGCGCCCGCGCGGCCGAGCCGGAGTGCGCGCGCGACGAGGTACGTGCCCGTCGCAGCACCCGCTGCGAGCGCTGTCGGAACGAGATCGAACTCGGCGCGCTCCGTGGCGCCACTCAAAGCGGCGAACCACGTTGCGGCCACTACGAACGCGCACAGCCCCTCGCCGACGACACCGAACTTCCGCACTTCGCTCACGCGCCGCGGAGCCTAGCCCGACCTCTTCGTGAAGCGCGTCGCGAGAGCACGAATTCGCCGGGTCCGCAGCAGCAACCGAGTGCGATGAAACGATTGGCGCCGCAACCGAAGCGCGCGTGCTGTACGAGCGCGCGCTCGTTGCCGCAACGCCGTGCGGCCGAACGATCGCCTCCGCAGCCGCGCCCCCATGGACAGGTCGGACTGGCGCTGCGCTCCGCCGCCGGGCTAGAAGTGGCGCCGTGACGACGGCGCACGATCTCCCCGGCGATCCCGGCCTCGAGCCGACGAAGTTGCGCTCTCCACGCGGCCCCTACGTCGGAACTCCACCGCCGAACCGCGCACCGCGGCGTTGGGCGAGCGATCCGGCGCTCGACGCGCTGCTGTGCGATCTGCACGCCGGTTTCGGCCGGCAACACTGGTGGCCGGCGAGCACGCCCTTCGAGGTGATCGTCGGCGCGATCCTGACGCAGAACACGGCTTGGACGAACGTCGAGAAGGCGCTCGCGAACCTGAAGGCCATCGGCTGCACGACGCCGGCGACACTGCTCGCCCATGGCGACGAGGAGCTCCGTCGCGCGCTCGTTCCGTCGGGCTACTTCAACTCCAAGGCGCGCAAGCTGCGCGAAATCTCGCGCTGGTACCTCGACGTCGGCGGCTTGCGCGCGCTTCGCGAAAGGGAGCTCGAGCCGCTGCGCAAAGAACTTCTCGGCGTGTGGGGTGTCGGGCCGGAAACCGCCGACACGATCCTGTGCTACGCCGCCGGCCGACGCACCGCCGTCGTCGACGCCTACACGCGCCGCATCTTGTCGCGCCACGAGCTGGTCGATGCCGAAGCGCCCTGCGAGACCGTGCGCGCCTGGTTGAGTGAGCGTTTGGCGCCGTCGCAATTCGTCTTCGAGGAGTTCCACGCGCTGTTCGTGCGCGCCGGCTACGACAACTGCAAGCCGAGCGCGCGCTGCGAGAGCTGTCCCGCGACGCCTCCGCGAACTTGATCGACACAGGAATTCCAACAAGCTCCGAACGCGCGAGCGCCTGCTCGGGCGACACAATAGAACGCGCAGCGAACGCACATCGAACACGATGCGCGTAGCCGCTCGAGGCGCCGCCGTTAGGCTCCGACCTACCGAGGTGCCTCCATGACGCGATACTCTTTGCCCCCCAAAGTTCCGGTTTGGGTGTTTCCTCCCGCTGACGACCGCGAAACGAAAATGACTCAGAACATTTTGATCGTGGAAGACGAGGTCGACCTCGCACTCGGTATCCGCGACGCGCTGCAACACTCCGGCTTTCGAGCCGACGTCGTCCACGACGGCAAGGTGGCGCTCGAGTACCTCAAGAAGGGCGCCTACGACTTGGTCGTGCTCGACTTGATGCTGCCGGGGATGAACGGCGTCGACGTGCTGCGCGAGCTGCGCAAGGTGCGCCAGGACACGCGCGTGCTGATCCTGACGGCGATGGCGAGCGAGGACGATCTGCTCAAGGGCTTCCAAGCCGGGGCCGACGATTACCTGACCAAGCCCTGCTCGCCGCGCGAACTCGTCGCGCGCGTCGAAGCGCAGTTCCGTCGGCGCGCCATCGATTCGCAACCTCCGGCACGCATGGAGCTGCCCGGCGGCATTTCGGTCGATCTCGCGCGCCTCGAAGTGCACCGCGACGGCCAAGTCCAGCCGCTGACGCCGCGCGAAGGCGACATCCTCGAGTACCTCGTGCGCCACCGCGATCGCGTCGTGACGCGCGATG
>CAYHRR010000695.1:0-2177 GCA_964358875.1 uncultured Planctomycetaceae bacterium
CGACGCCTACGCGCGGCGCTTCCGCTACATCCTCGTCGACGAATATCAGGACACCAACCGCGTGCAGTACCGCTTTCTGCGTCACCTCACGACGTTCCATTCCAACATCGCCGTGTGCGGCGATCCCGACCAGTCGATCTACGGCTGGCGCGGCGCCGACGTGCGCAACATCCTCGACTTCGAGCGCGATTTCGGCGGCGCGCGCGTGGTCAAGCTCGAGGAGAACTACCGCTCGACGCAGAACATCCTCGACGCCGCGCAGGCGGTGATCCGCAACAACGTGCAGCGCAAGGAGAAGGAACTGCGCTCGCAGAAGGGGCCGGGCGACAAGCTCGTCGTGCTGCAGTGCGCCGACGAAGACGAGGAAGCGCGCGAGATCGTGCTCGACATCCGCTCGCAGACCGACGCCGGTCGGCGTCACGACCACTTCGCGATCTTTTACCGCGCCAATTTCATGCAGCGCGCCCTCGAACGCGCGCTGCGCTTGGCGAGCATTCCCTACCAGATCGTCGCCGGCACCGAGTTCTATCAGCGGCGCGAGATCAAGGACCTGATCGCGTACTTGCGCGTGATCTGCAACCCGCAAGACGACGAAGCCTGCCGGCGCGCGCTCGGCGTTCCGGCGCGCGGCATCGGCGACAAGACGCTCGACGAATTGCTCGAGTGGGCGCGCGACCGCCGTGTTTCGCTGCTGCGCGCGTGTCAGTCGGAAGAGGCACGCGCGCGCGTCAAAGGCAAGGCGAAGGCTGCGCTCACGGCTTTCGGCGGCATGTGCGAGCGCTTGCAAATGCAGGCCGCCGCGCCGGCCGCCGTCGCGCTCGAAGCAGTGATCGAAGAGATCAACTACTGGGACTGGCTGGCGAAATCGGCCGAGCGCGACGACGTCGATCGCATCGCCAACGTCGAAGAGTTGCTCAGTCACGCCGAGGTCTACGGCGCGCAGTCGCCCGAGGGCGGTCTGCGCGGTTTCCTGCAGGACATCGCGCTGGTCAGCGACGCGGACGGTTTCGACGACGCGCAACCCAAGGTCGCCTTGATGACCATGCACGCCGCCAAGGGCCTCGAATTCCCGTGCGTGTTCATCGCGGGCGTCGAAGAGGACCTGCTGCCGCACAAGCGCTCGATCGGCGAAGGCGACAGCGGCGTCGAGGAAGAGCGGCGCTTGTTCTACGTCGGCATGACGCGCGCAGAGGAGCGCCTGATGTTGACCAGCGCGGTGATGCGTCGTCAGTACGGCGGCGAGTCCTACAGCCGGCCGTCGCGCTTCCTCGACGAGATCCCGACCAAGTTCGTTGAGGGCGATCAGGACGAGCACGAAGCGCTCGGCGCCTATGTGAGCGAACCCGCTGCGCCTGCCGCCCTCGCGCTGAAAATCGGCGACCGCGTCGAGCACGATCACTTCGGGCGCGGGCGCGTCGAAGCGTTGGTCGGCATGGGCGCGAACGCGCGCGCGACGGTGAACTTCGAGCGCCACGGCCCCAAGCAGCTCTTGCTCGCGTACGCGCGGCTGCGCAAGTTGGCGGCGCGATGAGCCAAGACCCGTCGATGGAATTGCGCGAGCGACTCGAGCGTTTGCTGCGCGAGGCGCACGCGGCGGGCGTGTTCGAGGATCTGCGGCCCTTGTTGACGGCGGCGCTCGAAGCGCGCGGCCTGGTGGCGACGAACGACGCGGTCGCGCCGATGCGCTACGGCATGGTCGGCGACTCCAAACCGATGCGCGACCTGTACGCGCTGCTCGACAAGATCGTGCCGAGCGACGTGTCGGTGCTGGTGCTCGGCGAAACCGGCACGGGCAAGGAGCTCGTCGCGCGCGCGCTGCACCACTTCGGACCGCGCAAGGGCAAGCCCTTCCTGGCCGAGAATTGCGCTGCCGTGCCGGCGGATTTGCTCGAGAGCGAACTGTTCGGCCACAAGCGCGGTTCGTTCACCGGCGCGATCGCCGACCGTCCCGGGCACTTCGTCGCCGCGGACAAAGGCACGGTATTCCTCGACGAAATCGGCGACATGCCGAGCTCGATGCAGCCGAAGCTGCTGCGCGTCTTGCAGGAAGGCGAGGTGCGCCCGGTCGGCTCGAACAAGGTCGTCAAGGTCGACGTGCGCATCGTCGCGGCGACGAACAAGGACCTGCGCGCGATGTGCAAGGCGGGCACGTTTCGCGAGGACCTGTACTACCGCCT
>CAYHRR010000696.1:0-2175 GCA_964358875.1 uncultured Planctomycetaceae bacterium
TGCCGCGCTGCGCCTCGCTCCGCTCGTTGCGGCCTACGCCTCGCGTTCTCCGTTCCGCTCCTTCGTCGCTTCACTGCGATCGCGAGCCGCCCGGCCTCCGCTGCGCTCCGGCCTGTTGCGCCGCGCCTAACCCGCGGCGCGAACCAGTCGCCGCGCGGCGCGCGGCTCAGGATGCTTTGGCCGCGAGCGTGTCGATCATGCGCAGCACCATCTTTAGATCCTGCGGTGGCAGTTTCGCCAAAAGCTCGATGCGCTTGCGCACGCGGCGGTCTGGCGGAGTGGGCGCGGCCTCGACGGTCGGCTCGGCGTCGCCGAGCAGCTCCTCGACGCCGACGCCGAACGCCTGGGCAACCTTGGGCAGCAAGTGCGCGGGTGGATAACTCGATTCGTTTTCGTAGTAAGTGATCACGCGCTGGGAAACGCCGAGCTTTGCGGCGAGTTGCCGCTGCGTCAGACCCTTGGCGTTGCGCAGCCGGGACAGCCGCGCGCCGAAGTGAACGGGTTTGGTTCGTGCCATGATGGCGGCGATTATACGGGCGTTCATTTGCGGCTTGCCTGTTTGATACGGAAACCGTATCGAAACGCAGCATGGAAAACAATCCGTTTTGCGACTTGACGCCTTCCCGGGAAAAGGAGGCCGTGCCATGCCGATGATCCCCGAGGACGAGATCGCGCGGATCAAACGCGAGACGGATCTGGCGGCCGTCGTGCGTTCGCGCGGGGTCGAACTGAAACCGCAGGGCCACGACCTGGTGGGCCTGTGCCCGTTCCACGACGACCACAGCCCAAGCCTGCACGTGACGCCGGCGAAGCGCCTCTGGCGCTGCGTCTCGTGCCAGGCGACCGGCAACGTGATCCAGTTCGTCCAAAAGTTCGACGGCGTTTCCTTCCGCCACGCCTTCGAGCTGCTGAAGTCGGGCAAGCTCTCGGCGCTGTCCGCGCCGAACCCGGGCGCGCCGGTGAAAAAATCCACCGTGCCGCGGCTGGACTCGCCGCTCGCGGCCGACGCCGACGATCAGGCCGCGCTGCGCCAGGTGCTCGATTACTATCACGCGCGTTTGCCGGAAAACCCGGCGGCGCTCGCCTACCTCGCGAAGCGCGGGATCAAAAATGACGAGGCGATCGCGACGTTCAAGATCGGCTTCGTCGATCGCACGCTCGGGCTGCGGCTGCCGCAGGCCAACCGCAAGGAAGGCGCGGCGATCCGCGAGCGGCTGACGCGACTGGGCATCCTGCGCGACACCGGGCACGAGCACTTGCGCGGGCGGATCGTCTTCCCGGTGCTCGGAGGGAACGGCGAGATCGGCACGGTTTACGGCCGGGCGATCGACGACGGCGGCAAGCACGAGCGGCACCTGTTTTTGCCGGGGCCGCAGCGCGGCGTCTTCAATCCGGCCGCGCTGCGTTCGCCGGAAATCATCCTCACCGAGGGAGTCATCGACGCGCTGACGTTCTGGGGCGCTGGCTTCAAAAACGTGACGACGTGCTACAGCGCGAAGGCGCTGCCGGCGGAACTGTTCGAGGCATTCGTCGCCGCGAAAGTGCAGCGGGTCTTTCTCGCCTTCGACCGTGACGACGCCGGCGAGAAGGGCGCGGCGGAGGTGGCGGCGCAGCTCGCCGCCCAGGGCGTCGAGTGCCGCCGCGTGCTGTTTCCCCACGGCCTCGATGCGAACGCCTACGCCCTGTCGGTGCAGCCGGCCGCGAAATCCCTGGGCCTGCTCTTGCAGGCGGCGGCCGTCGATGCGCCGTCGGCACGCCGTTCGCTCGTGGCGTCGCCTGCGGTCGCGCGCGCGTCTTCTTCTTTAGCTGCTTCGGTTAGCCGCTCAGAGGAGGAAGCGGCTAAAGAGAAAAACCTCGCGGCCCCGAACGCGAACGTGACGCCGGCGGCCGTCGCGCCCGTCGTGACGGCGCCGCCGGCGCTTGCCCAGCGCGGCGCGCATCACGTCCTCGAGCTCGACGGCCGCGAGTATCGCGTCACGGGCTTGGAGAAAGCCGCGAGCGTCGAGGTCTTGAAAACCACGCTGCGCGTGCGCGTCGGCGATCGCTTCCACCTCGATGCGCTCGATCTGTGTCGCGACGGCGAGCGCCGTCGCTTCGCCGAGCGCGCGGCCGAGGAAACCGGCCTCACGCCCGAACTCGTGAAGCGCGATCTCGGCCGCGTGTTGCTCGCGGCCG
>CAYHRR010000697.1:0-2168 GCA_964358875.1 uncultured Planctomycetaceae bacterium
CGTCGAGTAGTGGCGCCGGAGCTTCGTCGCGTCCGGCAAGAACTTGAGCGAGTCCCAATCGAGGCCTGCGAAGTGCCACGCGATGATGAAAGTGATCGTCTTCGCATCGCCCGGCGCAAGTTCCACCCAACGCGACGTCATTGCGAGCGGACCGTCGTCGGCCTCCTGCGCGAAGAACGGATTCAGCCTGCTCAGATCCTCGCCGGTGAACTCCGCTCCCACCGGCGCCGACAAGCGCTGAAACTGCGTTTCCGACTTCGATCCGAGTACTGCCAACGCGAGCGAGCCGAAGTCGCATTCGTCCTCCAACGCCGGCGCTTCACCACGAGGTCGATCGGTGAACACGATCTCGTCGACGCCGACGTTGCCCCAACTTCCGCGGGCCTCATCGACGATTCGAAGCACGGCAGTGCGTCCAGCGAACTCGCGAACGTCCATGTCGAGGAAGCGCATGCGATTCTCGTTGCGACCTTGAACCCGCCTGACGACGCTTCCGTTGATGAACAACTCAACGCAAGTGCCGAGTCCGCATCCGCCACCGACTCGCAGGCTGATGAAGTCACGCGCGACTTCGAACGACGGACTGATCAACACCCCTGTGTAGCTGTCGGCTTTGGCGACGTCCTCGCCCTTGCGCGCGTTGTGCGAATTGACTGCGCGCTCCCCGTGGCCGTTGACGTCGCCCTGGTACTTGGGCATCTCCGCCAGTCTCGTTGGGCCTTCCCCGAACGCATCGCCCGTCGCGGCCCACGGTGTCCATGAGTCGCGCTCGAAGTCATCGAACACGATGTCGGCGCGCGGATCGGATCTCGGGGGTGGTTGTTCCGACGCGACGTGCTGGAACATCGAGCAGCGGTCGTCGCGCCACACGAGCGTGTCCCGTTTCGCTCGCCCGCGAAGTGCGCTCGCACCCGCCGCAGCGTTCAACTGCCAGCCGGCTATTTCAGCTGCAATCGGTTTGTCTCCGACGTTGCGCACCGTGAAGCTCATTACCGTCGCGGGCAACGACGAATCGTCGAGCATCAGCGGCACGAACGGCGAGAAGGCCTCGAGCTCAACCTCCACGGGCCATCCGCGATAGGTGACGCGCGCGATCGGATACTGACCGCAGAACTCGATCTCGTCCCACGCACCGGACGCGTCGAGTTGCTTGTCCATGACCCCGCTTGTGTCGCCGGTCCTCGACTCGCCCCATTCCTCGATGCGCAGCATGAACCCTTGCGGGAAGGGAGCGCTCTGTTGCGCCGGCTTCGCGTAGTGCGGGCCGTTGCAGTTGCTCGCGTCGGCGTTGACGGGTTGGTTGAAGATGTCCCACCACCACAAGCGGCCGTCGCCGCCGAGGTAGAGCTGGCCGCAGAAGGCGCCGCCGATCGGCATGCCGATGTACTTCAGCTCGTCGCGCTTCGATGTGTAGACGGTTGGTGAGCCGCGTTCGGTCAGCGATGCCAGCCAAGCGGGATCGAACTTCTTGTCGGCGGGAATCGGGAAGTCGTCGGCGCTGAACGGTCCGGCAAAGGCCTTCGCATGGCTTGCGCTCAGCATGTACGCGGCACCGAGCGCGACGAAGGCGGCGAGGTCGCGGCGCGACGGTCCGCGCGACGCGCTCGACGATTCCGCAGTCATTTTCTCGGGCGTTTCGCTCATCGCACGTCGTCCATGGACGCGCGCATGCGTTGCTCCGCAGCGTCGCTCCAGTAGCCGCATTCGAGCTCGATGAACACCGACGTGTAGGGCAAGGCAAGGTCGGTCTTGAGCACGAGCACGTCGAACACCTGCGCGCACTCATCGAGCTTTGCGATCAGCTTCTCGTGCTCCACGAATTCGACCTGTTGACCGGACAACAGCGTGTACAGCGCGTCGCGGTACTCGCCGATGCCTTCTGCGTCCGCCTCCGGCACGTAGTCGAGTTCGCGGTCGAGCATCACGCGCGCGCGCACGTGCGCCTGCGAGCGCAGGTTTTCGAGCACTGCGCGGACGACATCGAGCTGGTGCGCTCCGGTCGCGACGGTTTCGATCGAGGCCCGCGATTGCTCGGGATAGGCGGCGTCGACGACGGCGATGATGTTGCGGTGACCGTAGATGTCGAGTTTCTCGCGCACGATCTCGTTCCACGACTCACGGCGTGGCGCGTTCACGCAAGCGCCGGCAAAAACGGCGAGCGCGAGGAT
>CAYHRR010000698.1:0-2164 GCA_964358875.1 uncultured Planctomycetaceae bacterium
CTCGGCGCTGCGCAGCGCGGGCCGGCGTGCCTATGCGATCGCGGGCGTGCTGCTCGCCTCGGCGTTGGGCTCCCTGCTGTGGCTCGGGTGGCGGCGAAATTTGCGCGACTGAGATCCGGACGTCGCCACACGCGCGCGACTCGGCGCAATGCGAACCGCCCGAGGGCCGAGGCCCCCGGGCGGTGTTTTCCTTCGAGCTAGGCTCGAAGACTGCGAATCACAGGATGTCGAGGATGCCGGTGCCGCTTTCGGGCGAGGTCAACGTCGTGGTGTTCGCGCGGTAGTTGATGTCGACCGAGATCTTGGTGTTCCAGGGCAGGTCTTCCTTGTCGGCGACGATTCCGAGCGCGACGGCGGCAAAGCCGCGGGCACGGTCTGTCTTCTGCTTGTCCTGGAGCATCACGATCAACGGTTCGATCGAGCGCGAGTCGCCGATGAATCCGAGCGCCGAGGAAATGGCCGCTTGCGACGAGAGGCCGGTCGCATCGCCGAGCATCTTGATCAGCTCGGGCACGATGGTCTTGTCGCCGAGCAAGCCCAGGCCGATCGCCGCCGACTTCAACAGGTCCGGCTTGTACTTCGACTTGGCGATGATCTCGGTGATCTTGTCCTTGGCGCCGCCGTCGTTGATCAACCCGAGGCTGATCGCGACGTAGCCCTTGGCTTCGTCTTCGGTGATCGCGTCGAGCTTCTCGCGCATCACCTTCTTGGCTTCCGTGTCGGCCATGATGCCCAAGGCGATGGCGAAGGCGCCGACTTCGGCAGGTTGCTTCGCATCCTCGAGCGCAGCGCGCAGCGTCAGCTGCGAGTCGTTGCCGACCGGTTGCTTGGCGTCGGCCAGCGAGCGCTCGAGCACGCCGATGGCGAGAGCCGCCCACGGCTTGTAGGAGCCCTTGCCCTTGCTCAACTCGTTGAAGAGGAAGGTGCGGACCGAGGTCTTGCCGTTGAGACCGGCGAGCGGATCGGTGCCTTGACCGGGACGTCCAGCGCAGTGGGCGAGCGCGATCAACGCGAAGTTCCGCGACATCTGGTCCGACAGGTCTTCCTTGACGTTCATCAAGCCGGCACGGATGTCCGTGTCGAGCTTGTCGCCGTCGCAGTCCGCGAGATTGCCGAGCGCCGTGATGCAGCTCTGCTTGATCTCGTCCTTCACCTTGCTGAGCTTGGCGATGTCGGCGAGGAAGCGCGTCGCGATGCCTTCGCGCAGCCAGGACGCCGACGCCGGAACGTCGGCCATCAAGCGCGACACCGATTGCGGCACGTGTGCGCGCACGAGGTGGTTGAGCTTGTCGTCCTCGTAGGCGCTCATCAGCCACAGCACCTGGTCGAGTCGATTGCGGATCTCGGTCGGGTGCGGATAGCCCTTCTTGATATCGACGACGGCGGCCATCGCGGCCTCGTCGATCGGCATCGCCACGAGTCCGAGCGACGTCACGCAGCTGACGGCGACATCGCGCGAGCCCATCTTGCGGGCTTCGCCGTCGAGCATCTTGGTCAGCGTGCTGACGATCGCCGCGCGGCTCTCGTCCTTCGCCTTGTGTCCGATCAAACCCAAGCCGTAGGCCGCAAAGGCGCGCGTCCGGTCCGGCACGTGGCCGTTGAGTTGGATGCCGTGCTTGGAGCGCAACTCGTCGGCCTTGTCGTCGAGCAGGCCGGTCAAGATCTCGATGTTCTCGGGAGCGTCGCTGGCGAGGATGCCGAGCGCGACGGCCGCGGTCTCGGAGATCTCCTGGTTGGCGTCGCCCAGGAACTTCTTGATCTCGGCGGCCATGCCGGCTTGGCCTTCGCCGTTCTCGTTCTTGGGGTCGCCGATCTTGGCCAGGGCGACCATGCAACCCGTGACGATGTCGTTCGAGCGTTCGTTGTTGAGCGCCTTGATCAGTTCGGGCACGACGCGGCCACGGATCATCTCTTCGGAGGGGCGCAGCGTGTCGCGCGCCTGATCCTTGTCCGCCTTGCCGAGGAAGAAGTCGTCCGAGCCCGTGACGATCGCACCGGCTTGGATGTGGGCCTTGAGGTTCAGGTACGGCTCGCGGTTGAAGCCCCACCAGAATTGCCAGATCGAGAGGTCGGCGCCGCCGGCGTCACCGCCGCCGGTGCTCGGACCTGTCGCGCCACCCGGCGTGCCGGGGCCACCGGCCGGAGTTCCGGGCGTCGCCGGTCC
>CAYHRR010000699.1:0-2162 GCA_964358875.1 uncultured Planctomycetaceae bacterium
ACGTGCTCGCGCCGGAGTGCGTCGCGAAATCGTGGCCGACGTTCTGGCGCGACCTCGAACGTCTCGGCGCACGCGTCGTGTAAGGCGCGCGCGGGTCGTACGCACGAAACGAGCGGGCTTCGTTGCGCGTCACCCCACGACGGCGTAGCGGAAAGGTCGGCGGTGCGCCGCTATCCTCCGCGACCATGCCCTCGAACTCCGCTTCGTGCGATGTCCGCGGTCCCGTCCTCGTCGCCGGCGGCGCCGGTTACATCGGCAGCCACACCGTGCGCCTGCTGCGCGAGCGCGGCGTGCCGCTGGTCGTGGTCGACAACCTGTCGACCGGCCACCGTGCAAGCGTCGACGTTCCGTTTGTAAAGACCGACCTAGGCGATCGCGGGGCGCTCGACGCCTTGTTTCGCGAGCATCGGCCGCGCGCGGTCGTGCATTTCGCGGCGAAGGCCTACGTCGGCGAATCGGTGACCGATCCGGCGAAGTACTACCGCGAGAACGTCGTCGCGACTTTCACCCTGCTCGAAGCGATGCGCGCCGCGGGCTGCAACGAGATCGTGTTTTCGTCGACCTGCGCGACCTACGGCAACCCGGTGCGCATCCCGATCGACGAGACGCACCCGCAGGCGCCGATCTCGCCCTACGGACGCACGAAGCTGCACATCGAGCACATGCTCGAGGATTTTTCGCGCGCCTACGGGCTGCGCTTCGCGGCGCTGCGCTACTTCAACGCGGCCGGAGCTGCGCGCGATGGAACGCTCGGTGAACACCACGATCCCGAGACGCATTTGATTCCGCTCGTGCTGCAAGTCGCCGCGGGGACGCGCACGGAGATCCTGGTTTTCGGCGACGACTACGACACGCCCGACGGCACGTGCATCCGCGACTACATCCACGTCGAGGACCTCGCCGACGCGCACTTGCGCGCGCTGGCGAAGTTGCAGGGCGGCGAGACGAAGCTGTTCGTCAACCTCGGCACGGGCCATGGTTTCTCGGTGAAGGAAGTCATCGAGACCGCGCGCAAAGTCACCGGTCGTCCGATCGCCGCGAAGATCGTCGCGCGCCGTGAAGGCGATCCGCCGCGTTTGATCGCCGGCGGAACGCGCGCGTTCGACGTGCTCGCCTGGAAACCGCAGCGCCCGGCGCTCGCCGACATCCTCGCGGACGCCTGGCAGTTCCTCCAAAAACACCCGCGCGGCTTCGAGAGCTGACGACGCGTCGCGTGGACGAGCGTCCGAGCGAGAATCCGTACGCGGCGCCGCAAGCGACCGTCGATGTGCGTGCGCTCCCGGACCTTGCGAAACGTGCTCGGTTCGCGCGCGGGCTGCTGATCGCGCAGATCCCCCTCTCCGCGATCGCGGGACTCTCGGTGCTCTACTTGAACACCGCGACGGCACTGGCAGATGCCGCGACGCTTTCCGACCCACGCGTCCTCGCCACGCTTGGATTCAACTGTCTTTTCATGGGGGCGTTCCTGGCACTGGTGGTCGCGTTCTTCACCTGGATTCACGCGGCCTACGTACATGCTCGCGTGCTCGCGCCGGACACGCGCTTCAGCCCGAATTCCGCCGTCGTGTGCTGGTTGGTTCCAGTTTTGAATGTGGTGACGCCGCTTCTCGTGCTGCAGCAATTGTGGCGTGTTGCGAAGTACGCCGAGCGCTGGAGGGCGGCGCGTGCGCCGAGCCGGATCGTGACGTGGGGGCTCTACTGCGGTCTCATGAATTGGGCGTGGCTGTCTCGTGGGCTCAACGTGCTTACGGGCGCGCGGTCCAAGAGCGAGGCGTGGATGTACGTAGCGTGGACCGGGCTCACCATCTTCTTCGCGTGGCGCGCATCGCTCTTGGTCGGCGAAATCACGGGAATGCTCAACGAGAGGCACGAGGACTCCGGCCGTGAGCAGCGTCGCACCCCGGAAGGGCCTCAGAATTGACTCGATGGCGTCGCTGCGTTCCGCATTCAGCGCGGAGTGGCGCCGCACTGGATGCGCCTGAAGAGCGGCGGCGTCCGCTGTGATCTCCGCTGCGCTCTCGCTTCGCGCGCGGCGGACGGCAGAATCTCCGGCCTCGATGGGGAAGTCGGTGAAGTGGGGACGGCGGCGCGCGGCGCTGCTGGTCGGTGCGTTGGCGGTCGCGTCGCTTGGCGCGTTCGTGCCGCGCGCGAGCGGCGTCGCT
>CAYHRR010000700.1:0-2159 GCA_964358875.1 uncultured Planctomycetaceae bacterium
CGCGCGTCTCGGTCCTCTACAACGACGACACAACGCTCGCGCACGGCGCGCCGAACGACGCGATCGCTGTGGGCGCGGTCGCCGATTGCGCGCGAGCAGTGCGCGGCGCGCTCGCCGAGCGCGGGCACCAAGTCGAGCTGATCGGCATGAAGCCCAACGCGCACGAAGTGTTGCGCGTGGTCGCGGACTTGCGCACCGACGTCGTGTTCAACCTCGTCGAAGCGATCGGCGGCGAAGCGCGCATGGAGCAGGCCTTCGCGTGGCTGTGCGAACTGCACGGCCTCGCCTACACCGGCGCTCCGCCGCGCGCGATGGGACTGTGCGTCGACAAACCCGTCACCAAAGCCGTGCTCGCCGCCGCCGGATTGCCGGTGCCGCGCGGCATGGTCTTCGAGCGCGGCGATGAACCGCTGACGCACCTCGCCTTTCCGATGATCGTCAAGCCGTCGCGCGAGGACGCGAGCCACGGCATTTCGGCGCACAGCGTCGTGCGCGACGAAACGGCACTGCGCCGCCACGTGCTCGCGATGATCGAAACCTACGCGCAACCGGCCTTGGCCGAGGAATACATCGACGCGCGCGAGATCAACGCAGCCTTGCTCGCGCGCGGAGAGCACCTCGATCTCTTGCCGCTGTCGGAAATCGACTACTCGGGCTTCGAGCCGAACGAGCCGCACATCGTCACCTACGCCGGCAAGTGGATCGAAACGAGCCGCGACTGGGAGCTGACGCGCGTGGTGCCGGCCGAGAATTTGACCAAGGTGCAGCGCGCCGAGATCGAGAGCGTCGCGCGCGGCGCCTTCGAGGTGCTCGGACTGCGCGACTACGGACGCGTCGACTTGCGCCTCGATCGCCACGGCAAGCCGTTCATCATCGACGTCAATCCCAACCCCGACATTTCGCCGGGCGCCGGCTTCCATCTCGCAGCGGAACGCGCGGGCATCGAGTACGCGGACATCGTCGAGCGCATCGTCGCCGGCGCGGCGAGGCGCAACTGTGCGACTGCGTGAATTGCGCGCGTCGGATCGGTCGACGCTCGAAGCCCTGATCCGCGGCACGGAGGCCTTCAACGCCGAGGAGATCGACGTCGCGCTCGAACTGATCGACGCGGGCCTGAACCCGGCGAGCGGCTATCGCTTCATCGTCGCCGCCGACGAACGCGAGCGCGCGCTCGGCTATGCGTGCTATGGACTGACCGCGCTGACCGACGGCACTTACGACCTGTACTGGATCGTCGTCGACGCAGCGCTGCAGCGCTCGGGCGTCGGGCGCGCGCTGCTCGAAGCGACCCATGCCGCCGTGCGCGCGCTGCACGGCCGCACAATCGTGATCGAGACTTCGGGCAAGCCCAGCTACGCTTCGCAACGCTTTTTCTACGAGCGCTGCGGCTGCACGCTGCTCGCGCGCTATCCGGACTTCTACCGCGTCGGCGACGACAAGCTCGTTTACCTGCTGAAAATCGACTGAATGGCCTCCAAAGCAAAGACCGCAAAGAAATCCAAGGCGCCGCTCGCCGTCGAAGTCGAGAACCTCGCCACGGCGAAGTTCGAGTGCGTGTTCCCGACCTGCGGCGGCGTGTGCTGCAAGAACGGCCGCCCGCCGGTCGAACCCGGCGAACAGCGCGCGATCGCGAAGAACCTGAAGAAGTTCCTGCCGCACCTGCGGCCCGAGGCGCGCGCGCACATCGAAGCCGCGGGCTTCGTCACCAAGCGCATGAAGTCGGGCCTGCCGATGCTCGCCGTGTCGAAGGAATGGTGCGTCTTCGCCAACGAAGGCTGCGTGTTGCACAAAGTCGGCGCCGCCGAGGGCGACCGTTACAAGTACAAGCCCTGGCGCTGCGCCGTGTTCCCGCTCGATCGCCTCGAGCGCGGCAAGTGGTACGTGCGGCAATGGAAGGTGCGCGGCGAAGCCTGGGACCTGTTCTGCCTCAACCCCAAGGAGTCGCCGCTGCCGGCGGCCAAGGGGCTCAAGGGCGAGATCGAGTTCGCCGCACGCCTCGAATCCGGCGCGGAACGCGCGCGCGGCGGCTCGACGCCGACGGGCAAGGCCTAGCGCGCTCGACGGCGCGCGCGCCGACCTGGAGCTGCGCGCGCAAGTTCAGCAAGGCGCGCAACACGGCGTAGAAGCGACGTTTCCCGCTGGAACTTCGCACGCGCGAC
>CAYHRR010000701.1:0-2159 GCA_964358875.1 uncultured Planctomycetaceae bacterium
AGCTCGGGAACGCGCACGCGGAGTCCACGCCGGTGCACGAGCGCATCGATCCGCATTTGAGGCTCGCCTTCGGGCTCGGCGATGCGAGCACCTCGAAGGTCGCGATCCACACCTGCAGCGCGACCGGCTTGATGGAAGGTTGCCTGCACGGCATCGGCGTGCGCGTGTTGTGTGTCGTCAACGGCTCGTTCTCCAAGCGCTGGGCCGAGATCGCGCAGTTGCTCGGACGCGAAGTCGTCGTGTTGAAGAAGGCCTTCGGCGAAGCGGCGAGTCCGGCGGAGATCGAGCGCGCGCTGATCGAGCAAGGACCGTTTGGCGCGCTGACGTTGATCTCGAACGAGACGTCGACCGGCGTGCGCACGCCGCTTGCGGGAGTCGCGGCGGTGATGCGCAAGTTCCCGAACACGCTGTGGCTCGTCGACGTCGTCAGCTACATCGCCGGCGCGCCGATCGACTTCGACGCGCACGGCATCGACTTCGCTTTTGCGGGCTCGCAAAAGGCGCTCGCACTTCCCCCGGGCATCACGGTGATGTGCGCGTCCGAGCGCTATGTCGCGCGCGCGCGCGCCGGAACGCGGCCGTGCTTTTATCTCGATCCGATCCGCATCCTCGACGGCCACGCCGAGCGCAAGACGCCGGCGACGCCGTGCATTCCGCTGTATTTCGCGCTCGCCAAGCAGCTCGAGGACATTTCGAACGGCGTGGTGCTGCCCGCGAGCGAGCAACACTTGCGCGGAGCGGCGGCGTGGAGCGCGCGCTTCGCGAAGCACGAGCGCATGAAGTGCGCGACGGAAGCGTGGGCGTCGAAGCACGGGCTCGAGTACGTGCCGGCGCCGGAGCATCGCTCCCCGACGGTCGCTTGCATCAAGAAGGGTCCGCTCGACGTCGCGAAGTTGCTCGGCGAGCTCAAGAAGCGCGGGCATCAGATTTCGAACGGCTACGGCGACCTCAAGGACTTGAGCTTCCGCATCGGGCACATGGGCGATCACTCGGAAGAGGATCTCGCCGCGCTGCTCGGCGCTTGCGACGAAGTGCTCGCGGGGCAACCGGCATGAAGCGCGTCTTCGTGTTGTTGTTGTTGTCGCTCGCTGCGTGTCGCGCGATGCCGCACGATGATTCGGTCGCGCTGTTCAACGGCCGCGACCTAACTGGCTGGCGTCAGGTCGGCGACGCCGTGTGGACGGTCGAGAATGGTGAACTCGTCGGCGCGATCGGCGGCGGAAAGCAGAGTTTTCTCGTCACGACGAGCGAGTACTCCGACTTCGTTCTCGACCTCGACCTCAAGAATGAGATGCCGGGCAACTCGGGCATCCAAGTGCGCTCGCACCAACGCGACGACGGTCGCGTGTTCGGCTATCAGATCGAAGTCGATCCGAGCGAGCGCGCTTGGTCAGGTGGTCTGTACGACGAGGGGCGACGCGCGTGGCTGGTTGATCTGAAGGACAAGCCGGAGGCGCGCGCGGCGTTCAAAGTCGGCGAGTGGAATCACTACACGATTGAGCTCGACGGGGCGCATATTCGGACTTGGGTTAATGGAGTTGCGGTCGTCGATGCGACGGACGGTGTCGATGCGTCGGGGTTCATCGGGCTGCAGGTGCACTCGGGCAACAACACGAAGATGCGCTGGAAGAACGTGCGGCTGCGGGAAGTCTTTAACTGCACGCGTTGATCGCCGCGCTCGACGTCTTTGCGCAGCGCGGTTTGGTTGCAGAGAAGAAGGGGCGCGGCAAGACGAGGCCGCGCCAGGCGCTGCGCGAGCGACTTCGCTTCCGTGCGGGCGCCGAGCCGCCCGCGCGGAAGCGAAGTGCAAGGGAGAGACGTGTGGGTGCTTTTGCGCGGACGCGTGTGCGCGGGGTGTTTGTTTGAGTCGATGCGCGCACGGGTACTCGGGAGTCAGTTGCGACCGAACTGTCCTCAATCAAGTCGTTGTGCCGGAGGGACGCGAGATAGCTCACGCGAGGCGACGAGTTCGAAGGCGCGAGATCACGCTTTGCGCGCCGCACGGCGCGAGCGCGTCGATCGATGGCGCACACGTGTTCGGCGTCGAATGACCGCATCGTCGCACTTTGCGTCGGCCGGCTCGAAGAGATGAATCGACGTCGCGGCGCGCGTGCTTGTGTTCGCCATCGAGCGCGACGGCGAGTTCGAAGATCACCTGC
>CAYHRR010000702.1:0-2145 GCA_964358875.1 uncultured Planctomycetaceae bacterium
TGCGATGCGACGCACGAAGGCGAGTTCGAATCCGCGCTCGACGAGCTCGTCTTCGTTCAATCGTTGATCGACCATGTGGAACAACAACCGATCGGCGTCCGCGTACGTGAAGCCGAGTTCACCTTCGTCGGTTTGTCCCTCGAACAAATCCGCGCTCGGCGCCTTGTCGAGGATCTGCGCGGGCACGCCGACGTGCCTCGCGAGCTGGTAGATCTGCGCCTTGTACAGATCGCCGATCGGGTTGACGGCGCTGGCCGAATCGCCCCATTGCGTCGAGTAACCGAGCAGGATCTCGGTCTTGTTGCTCGTGCCGATCACGAGCCCCTTGAACTCCACCGACAAGTCGTACAGCGCGATCATGCGACAGCGCGCCATCACGTTGCCGCGGCGCATGCGCTCGTCGACCTTGTTCGCCGCGAGATAACCGTCCGCCATCGCGGAAATGTCGACCTTCTGCGTCGCAATGCCGAGTTCACTCGCCAGCAGACGTGCGTGCCCTTCGCTGTCGGGATTCGAAGTGCGGTAGGGCAGCATCACGCCGAGTACGTTGCGAGGTCCGAACGCTTTGGCGCACAAGGCCGCAACCAGCGCCGAATCGACGCCGCCGGAAATGCCCAAGACGGCCTTCGAGAAACCGGCGCTGGCCAGTTCTTCGCGCAGGAACCGCACCAGCAACTCCTCGACGAGCGGTGCGTGGATCGCGAGCTCGTTCACGCGTCGCCCCGCGCGCCGGTGATGCGCCGCAAGCCGTCGATCAACAACGCCGGCTTGGAATCGCGCAACAGCGGCGTCGCCACGCGCGCGCGTCGCAACTCGCTCGAAGTGATGCGCGCGTTCAACGCGCCCGCGTCGAGCCCTTCGAGGCGCGCGACGTTCTCGCCGAAGGGATCGATCACGCGCGACCCGCCCCAGAAAAACACGCCGTCTTCCCAGCCGACTCGATTGGCGTAGATCACCCAGGTTTGGAACAAAATCGCATGGGCTTCGAGCAACGTGCGCCACACGCGCTCGCTGCCGAGTTCGCGCGCGCCGCCTTCGATGCCGCGACCGGGGCTGCAGCTGGGAATCAACATCGCGTCGACGCCCTGCAGGAAGTGCTGATAGCCGCTCGAAACGTGCCACACGTCCTCGCAAACCATGACTCCGAAGCGGCCGTGCTTGGAGCAAAACGATTCGAAGCTCGTCCCGGCGGCGAACTCGCGCTGTTCATCGAACATGCCGTAGGTGACGAGGTGCACTTTGCGGTGCACGTGCAGCACCCGGCCGTCTTCGAGGAACGCGATCGAGTTGTAGATGCGCCCGTCGGCCGCGCGCTCGACGAAGCCCACCGTGATCGAAATCTTCTTCGACCATTCGGCCAGCGTGCGCAGCTCGTGCGAATCGAGCGCGAGCGCGAGTTCGGCGGTTTGGTCCTTCAGGAAATAGCCGGTGAGCGAAAGCTCCGGGAACACGATCAACTGCGAGCCCGCAGCGAGCGCGGCTTCGATCGCGCGGATGTGCTCGGCGAGATTCACGCCGAGGTTCCCGAGCGCCGGGTTCGTTTGAGCGACGGTCAGTCGGCAATCCATGGGCGCGTTGGTGTAGCCGATGCTCGCTCGCGGCGCCAGCCGCGCGAACGTCAGCGGCCCACTCGCGCGGCAGCGTGCGCCAGCGCGGCGGCGGCCAACGCATCGACATCGATGCGCGCCGCCTCGCCTTCGTAGCCGAGCACGATGCGATGGCGCAACGCGGCGGCGCACACGGCCTCGAGATCTTCGCGCGCCACGTGCAAGCGACCGTGCAACAGCGCGCGCGCTTTCGCGGTCCAGATCAACGCTTGTCCTCCGCGCGGACTCGCGCCGTGGCGCACGTAGCGCTTCACCTCATCGGGCGCGTCGGCCGTCGGCTGCGTCGCGAGCACCGTGCGCGCGGCGAGTTCGACGATGTCGCTCGACACGGGCACTTCGCGCACCAACTCGCGCAGTCGGCGGATCTCCTGCACACCGACGACGGCGCGCACCGAATTCTCGACGGCGCGCGGTCGCGCCGCCGTCGCGTCCAACACGCGCGTCAACTCCGCAAGCGTCGGCATCGGCAACGCGATCTTGAGCAGGAAGCGATCGAGCTGTGCTTCCGGCAGCGGAAACGTGCCTTCCATTTCGATCG
>CAYHRR010000703.1:0-2143 GCA_964358875.1 uncultured Planctomycetaceae bacterium
GTTCGTTGAAGGCCCACAGGTCTTCGAGCGAACCGCCGCCGCGGATCACGACGATCAGATCGACACCGTGCGCGTCGAGCCGGCGGATCGCGCGTGCGATCTCGTTCGCGGCACCTGCGCCTTGCACCGGCGTGTGCGCGAGCACGAGCGGGTACAGCGGCCAACGCAAGCTGCGCGTGCGCAGGAAATCTTGGAAGGCCGCGCCGTCGCGGCTCGTGACGACTCCGATCGAACGCGGCATCGTCGGCAAAGCGCGCTTGCGGTCGAGCCAACCACGCGCCTTCAGTTCGCTCTTGAGCTGCTCGAGCTGAGCGAGCAACGCGCCGACGCCGGCAGGTTCGACGCGCGCCACGACCAGGCTGTAACTGCCGCGCGGCCCGTACACGTCGAGTTTGCCGTGGACGACGACCTTGTCGCCGTCGCGCAGCGGCTGCTTCAACGCGCTCTGCACTTGGCTGCGCCAAACGACGCACGAAATCTTCGCGTCGATGTCTTTGAGATCGAAGTACACGTGGCCCGAAGCCGCGGGCTTGACGCTCGACACTTCGCCTTCGACCGACACGCGCCCCAGGCCGTCGAGCAAGCCGCGCAGGCGCTGCGTCAACTGCGCGACGGTCCACGGGCGCGCGACGCCGGGCTTGGGATCGCTGTCGAAGAGTTCACTCACCGTGCGAGCCTTATCGCGGGCGAGCGCCGCTCGGTCAATGCTGCAGCGGCGTCTGCACGGCGTCGCCTGCGGCCGGCGCCTTCGCGGCGCCGTCAGGCTGCGACAACCCTGGCAGTCCGGCGGCTTGCCAATCCGCGTGCGGCGCGCGCGGCAAGAAAATACGGAAGCGCGCGTCGAGGAACGGCACCGTGTCCGCTCCGCGCGTTTGCGCGCCGTCTTCGAGCAAGAGCAGCACGCCCTTCTCCTGCAGCTCGATCTTCATGCGATCGGCGAACAATTGGCGCTCGACCTTGCCTTCGCTGTCGAGCCCTTCGAGGCGCACGTCGCGCAGCTCGACGCCGGTGACTCCGGCGAGATCGCGCACGCGCCAGTAGCCGTTCGCGGCGTCCATGCGCATCAGCCGATTGAGCGCGCCTTTGACGTAGGTCGCGTTCCACAGTCCGTCGTCCTTTGACGGTTCGAGCGCGACATCGCCGAAAAGTTCGGGAAGCGCGTTCACCCACGGCAGCAGATCGACCTCCTCGAATTGGATGCGGCGCGTCCCGCCCTCGATCGGCGCGCCGTCGCTGCGCTCGCGCAACGTGAACGGCGTGCGCACGCCGCCGCGCGTTTCGAAACCGTCTTCGAGCACGAGCGTCAACGTATGCGCGGTGCGCGAGCCTTCGAGCTTCAGGCGTTTCGCGCTGAGGCTGCCGGCCAAGCGGCCGCGCTCGTCGATGATGCGGAACAGCACCGGGCCGACGCAGCCGTTGCCCAGCTCGCCGGCTTCGAGCAGATCGATGCCGCGCACGCCTTCGATCGTGAGCATCGTCTTCAACGTGCGCAGGATTTCCTTTTCGCGCGCGAGCTTCTTTTCGTCGAGCGGCGGCGGCGGCTCGGGCGGTTTCGGTCGCTCGCTTTCGGGAACTTGCGCGGTGAAGCTCAGCTCGGCCGGAATCGACTGCACGTCGAGCGACGCGACGGCGGAGGTGTAGCGCAACCATTCGCGCTCGCGCTCCAAGCGCCGCTCCTGCTCGGTGATCAGTTCGGCGCGCATTTGTCGCAACTCGAGTTCGAGCGAGGCGCGCTCGGGCGTTCGCGCTGCGGCCGGAGGCCGCGCCGCGAGCGCGACGGCGAGTTCGTCCTCGAGTTGCGCGACCCGCGCGCGCAAACGCTCGAGCTCGAGTGCGTCGCCGGCCACGACGCTCGAAGTGTTGTGTGTTTCGGGCGCCGTCGGCCGCTCGCCGCAGGCCGCGAGGAACGCAGCGCCGGCAACGAGCGCAGCAGTGCGCGCGCGCGCTTCAGCGCTGTTCGACGTGCGGCGCTCCACGATCCCCCTCCGACGCGTCGAGGGCGTCGTTCTTCCCGCTCGACTCGAGTTCGAGTCGCGCCATGGGCACCTCGATGCGGCTGCGGCGCACGGTGCGCGGCTCGAGCGCGATTTCAGCGCGCTGCGCGCCGAATTCGAGGCGCACACCTGACACCGGAGCGCGGCCC
>CAYHRR010000704.1:0-2141 GCA_964358875.1 uncultured Planctomycetaceae bacterium
CGCCAAAGCGATGCGCGCAATAGCGCGCTCGCGCACACCAACGCCGAGCTGTACACGGAAATCGCGGAGCGGCACACGGTGGAACAGGAGTGGCGCGAAACGCAGCGCGCCTTGGCGACGTTGGTTTCGAACCTACCGGGTGTCGCCTACCGCTGCGCGCACGACGCCGGACGCTCGATGGTCTTCATCAGCGACGGCGCGATTCCGCTGTTCGGAGTTCCGCCCGGAGATTTCCTGTCCGGCCGAGTCACGCTCGACGGACAGCTCGTGCACCCCGCAGATCGCGAGCAGGTGAAGTGCGCGATCGCGCGCGCGCTCGAGGACAAGCGTCCCTACCAACTGACGTACCGCGTGCACCTCGCCGACGGGACCGTGAAGTGGGTTTGGGAGCAGGGCCGCGGCGTGCATTCGCGCGCGGGCGAGTTGCTCGCGCTCGAAGGCTTCATCACCGACATCACCGAGCGCAAGCGCGCCGAAGACCAGCTGCTGCACGAGCAGAACTTCATCACGGAGACGATCGAGAGCCTGCCCGGCACGTTCTTCGTCTTCGATTCCAACGGGCGCTTCGTGCGCTGGAACAAGAGCTCCGAGCAGATCACACAGTACGACGCGGACGAACTGCGACGGATGAGCCCGCTCGAGTTCTTCCGCGGCGCGGATTGCGAGCGCATCGCCGCCGCCGTGCGCGAGGTGTTCGAGCGTGGATACGTGACCATCGACGCGCACCTGGTGACGAAGTCGGGGCGCTCGATTCCGTTCCTGTTCACGGCGCGGCGCTTGTCCTACGAAGGCGCGCACTACTTATTGGGCACCGGCATCGACGTGAGCGAGCGCGAACGCGCGCGTGCCGCCGAAGCGCGCTTGCGGAAGGGTTTTTTGCAGTCGCAGAAGCTCGAAACGCTGGGCCTTCTCGCCGGCGGCGTCGCGCACGACTTCGACGACTTCCTGAAGGTGTTCATCGGCAGCGCCGGGCTCGCGAAACGCAACGTCGCTCCGGACAGCAGCGCGCACGAGTTCTTGGAGCACGCGCTCGCAGCGTCCGCCGGAGCGGCGTCGCTCGCCGGGCAATTGGCGGAGTTCGCGCGCGGCGCTGCGGCCGGCCGCACGGCGGTAGACGTTGCGCAGTGCATCGGCGCCCTGCGCGGCTTGCTGCACGCTTCGCTCCCCAACCACGTGCGTCTCGTGCTGGCGCTCGACACCGCGCCGCTGCAATTCACGGCCGATCGCGCTCACATCCAACAACTCGTCGTCAACCTCGTGCTCAACGCCGCCGCTGCGTGTAGCGCCGACGGATCGCAAGTGCGCGTGACCACCGGCTCGCTGACGCTCGACGACACGGCGGCGCAGCGCAAACCGACGCAACTCGCGGCGCGCGCCGGTCCGTGCGTGTTCATCGCGGTCACGGACAACGGTTGCGGCATGGACGCGGCGCTGCTCGCACGCATCGGGGAGCCCTACTTCACGACGCACGGCGAAGGGCGCGGGTTGGGACTGACGGCGGTGCTCGAAATCCTGCGCGAGCAAGGCGGCTGGTTCGACGTCGCGTCGACTCCCGGACGCGGAACGACCTGCACCGCCTACTTTCCGCTCGATTGACGGCCTTCGCGCGGCGGCGCGGCGCGGCGGCGCGCTGCAATGGGTCAGCGTTTTCCTGAAGCAGAAGCGGACGCGCTCAGCGCGAGCCGCCCCAGGCATCGCCGGGTGCGGCGCGACGGACGCCCTGCATGCGCAACGCGCTCTCCACGGCGTCGCGCGGCAACATGCGCATCTGGATCAGGGCCTCGCCGAAGCGACAGCCCGTCATGCGTTGGTGCGCGAGCGCTTGCTCGACCTGCGAAGGCGTCAGCATCGAGAGCTGGATCATGATCTCGCCCAGGCGCCGGTTGGTGATCATCTTCAAGTGCGGAGCACCGACCTTCGGGCCTTCGCTCGGCAGCGCGGCCGGCGCGCCTGCCGCGTCGATCGGCGCGCTCACCGCGGGCGCGACGACGTCCTGCGTGTGCACGCGTTCGATGCTCAACGTGTCGCAAAGGTGCGCGAGCACCGAGTCGATCAGCTCGAGCGCTTGCTTCGAACCGATCTGGCCGTCGCGACTGACGACCTCGGCGATCCGAATCGCGACGTCGCACATCGGAGCGAGT
>CAYHRR010000705.1:0-2124 GCA_964358875.1 uncultured Planctomycetaceae bacterium
GGTGGGGGCATCGGCGCACGCGGTTGCGCGCGCCATCGTCACGCCGGTGCGCCTCAGTCGCTCCATTCCGAGGCCATTCGGGGTCAGACTCATCTTCGACAGCAGTTTTGGCAGACCCTAACGATTCCAAGCGGTTGGCGGGGCCACAACGGTCTTTGGCACTACAAAGCGGCCTCCTCCGGCATGGTGGGCGTTGGAGCCTCGCCAAGGTGCGTGAGGACCGGGGGCGGTCTCACCCCGGCGGCCGCGAACGCGGCGAAGGCGGCGCCTCGAAGGTCGGTGCGTAGGCGATAGGACTGCCCGTCGAGCGAGAGGTCGACGGCCTTCACCTCGGCAAGGTCGCGCATCAAGTCGGGCCACGAGGTCTCGACTTCGTTCTTGTCGAGGCGTCGCTGGAGATCGACCTCGAGGCGGAGCGCGAGGAAGCAGGCGACGATGTGGCCGACGGCCGTGTCGTCACGATGGTGGAACGTCGGCCGAACCTCGAGCGTGCTCTTCGTCTCGCGAAACGCCCGCTCGACGCGCCACAGACTCTTGTAGGCGCGCGCCACGTCGGCGGTGGTGAAGTCGGTGCTCGTTCGGAGCACGAACTTGCCGTCGAGGCGCGCGTCACGCGCGATCGCGTCATGGTCGATCGACATCGAACCCTTCTCCACGCGCACGAAGCGCTTGAAGCCAACGTTGCCGATGACGCTCTTCGGACCGTGGGCCAGGGTCTGCTCCAGCTTGGCGACGATCGCCTCTCGCGCCGCGGCATCCTTCCTGGCCTCGATCGGGTTCTTGCAGACGACGTAGCGGCGCTGGTCGACGACGACCTCCTTCACCTCGAGGTTGTCGTCCACCTTGTGGAAGCGGCCGGCGCGCGAGAGCACATCCTCGGAGACCTCCTTCTGCTGGCGCATCCTGCAGCCGAGGATGAAGTCGAAGGGGGCCTGCTCGTGACCTTCGAGCAACGCGATGGTGTCCTTGCTGATCATGCCGCGGTCGGCGACGACGACGACGCGGCGGATGCTGAAGCGCTCGCGGAGCTTCTTGATCATCGCGACGAACGCGACGGTGTCGGCGGTGTTGCCGGGAAGCAGGTCCCAGGCGATCGGCCACCCATGCTGGTCGACGGCGAGGCAGATGACGACCTGCGGGCAGTCGGGCATGCGGTCACGCGAGTAGCCGCGCCGACGCAGCTCCGTCTCCTCGGTGCGGTAGATGAACGTGCTCGTCGTGTCGATGAAGACGAGGTCGAGGTCCTGCGAGAACAGGGCGCGGTCACGCATGAACAACGACTTCTCGAGCTCGTCACGGACCTCCGAGAGCCAACCGACGGTTCGGTACATGTGGTGCAGTCCGATGCCGGAGAAGCCGGGGGACTCGACCGTATGCACCCATGACGAGCCTTGTAGGTCGCTGCCCGGTGCGGAGAGGCGCTGAAGCGCGAGAGCAAACGCGACTCGCTCCGGATCGAACTCGAAGCGACGACCGCGAGCGAGACTGTGGATCAGTTCGTCGACGCCTTGCGTCCGCCACAGCCGCTCGAAGACCAACGCGGGTCCCCAGCTTCGCGCCGCGTGCGCCTGAACACCCTCGGTCCGCACCTTCTCGACGACGCGGAGCCGCTCGCTGAACTTAGCGAGCGACCGCAGGAGTCCGTCGAGTGTGCCGTCGGCGACGAGGTCCTCCCGGCGGCCCAGTGTTGCCACCACTCGCTGGCGAACAGCGGCCCCCTCGCGCCGCGACTCGACGATCTGGAGGTACTCGCGAGCGCCCGCGCCAGCACCACTACGCTTCACCCGGACGAACATGCACGAACGATCGGCGCTAGAGCGCAGACTCGCAAGCGCAAAATCTGCGGCGTGGCACTACACCCTCGCGCCACCCCGACTATCCCGACCGCAACCGATCGAAATCATGGAGGTCACGATCCCGCACGGGGGGGTGTGCTGTCGAAAATGAGTCTGACGTACGCGAGCGACGCCGGCCCCGCGACCGGAACCGGAGCCGTGGTCGAGCCCGAAACCGGCGCCGCAACCGCGAGCGGACCCGCAACCGGGCCCGGACCGGACCCCGTCGCAACGTCGTGCTCGGTCGCAGCCGCGTCTTCTCGGCACCCAACGGCTGGACCGAGGATCT
>CAYHRR010000706.1:0-2113 GCA_964358875.1 uncultured Planctomycetaceae bacterium
ACGAGGAGCTGCCCAGCCCGGCGTTCTTGATCCTGTTCATCAAGTCGATCTGCAACCAGCGCTGCGAGCACTGCTTCTACTGGTCGAGCCTCAACCGCAAGGACGACCTGACCAAGGACGAGTTGTTCGCGCTGTCGGAATCGCTCGGGCGCATCGAGAACCTCAACCTCTCCGGCGGCGAGCCGTTCTTGCGGCCGGAGTTCGCCGAGATCTGCAAGCAGTTCATCCGACGCAACAAGACGCGCCAGATCTACGTGCCGACGAACAGCTACTTCAAGGACCGCATGCTGAAGCAGATCAGCGCGACCTTGGAGGCGAGCGAGCTCGAGCTGTTCGTGGTCGAGATGTCGCTCGACGGCCTCGGCGAATTCCACGACAAGTTCCGCGGCTCGCCGGGCTCCTTCAAGAAGGCGATGGAGACCTACGACGCGCTCGCCGAATTGCAGAAGAAGGACGCGCGCCTGCGCATCCATGCGATCTCGACCGCGACCGAAGTCAACATGCACGAGATCCGGCGCTTGACCACGTTCTTGTTCGAGCGCTGCCCGCAGATGGATCACCACAACTTGGCGATCATGCGCGGCGATCCGAAGAACCACTCGCTCGGCGGGCCGCAGCTCTCGGAGTACTGGAATCTCTACCACTACATCCAAAGCCTGTGGGCCACGCGCGAAGACGGTCGCTACGGCAGCATCGTCGAGCCGATGTTGCAGTACGCGAAGACCGCGTCGATCGAAGCGAAGACTCAAGTCGTGCCGTGCAAGGCCGGCGTGCTCAGCGCCGTCGTGTACGCCAACGGCGACGTCACGGTGTGCGAGCTCCACGAACCGCTCGGCAATTTGCGCAAGCAGTCGTTCTGGGAGATTTGGAACGGCGAGAAAGCGACAGCGCGGCGCAAGGCCGTCGCGTGCAAGGAATGCTGGTGCACGACCGAGGTCTTCCTGTGGCCGAGCTTCACCTATCAGCCGTGGCACATGCTGAAGACGATGGTCGGCGGCAAGGTGTGGCGTAAGCCCGCGCCGCTCGATCCCAAGGACAGGCTCGTCGTGAAGCTCGAAGACGCTTACGGCACGACGACCGAAGACGGATTGAAGCTCGCCGCGGTGCTCGCGAAAGAAGCCGAAGCTATGGCGCCCGAGTTGCCGACGCAGTGACGCAGCGTGGGGGCATCGACCTCGCGGTCGATGGAACAGCGCTCTTCGACTCGGAGTTTCGCCAGGCGATCGACGCGGCAGTGCGCTGCGAGCCGGGAGATTTGAAAGTGCGATCGATGGAACAGCAGCGCGTTGCGTCGCGAAAAGGCGCAAAAGCGCGCTGCCGTTCCATTGCCGCGACTGACCCTTGGCGCCGCGAACGGATCTTTCAGCGCTACGGAATCACAGAGTGAAGCGCAGTGCGTCGCTGAGAGTCACATTGTTGGGGGAGGTGAAGCCGTTGTCGCGACCCCACCATTGCACGTGAACCACCGTGCCGCTCTGCAGCAGGGCCGAGTTCGGGCTCCCGCCCGCAGCACCCGATGCAAAGGCGTTGAAGTCCATCGAGAACACGCCGCTGCAATCGGCGCCGGTCGGCGTGCCGCCGGAATTGCGCAGCGGCGAGCGGTTGAGCGGCGTCTTGACGCACATCGTGCCTCCGCGGAAAGGCAGTGTGTTCGAGCCGTCGAGGCCGAAGAGCAATAGGCCGTTCGAGTTGTTGCGAATAGCGGCAGCCGAGATGGTGAAGCCCGACGTGGCGCCGGCTTGCGGAGCGCCGCTCCACGCGATGGCGGGCACGCACCCGAGCGAATTCGTCTTTGCGGTGCAGTACACGCCGAGCGGCGGCGCGCTCGTGTCGAGCACGATGCGCCAGGTGCCGTACTGTGCTTCGACGCGCAAAGCACTGTGGGCGATAACGCTGATGCCCGCACCGCCGGCGACCGATGCTTGACCCTCCGGAATTTTCGGGCTCGTAGCCAGCGGCACTCCCGCGGGCTCCAGCACAGTGCCGTTCACGTCGACGCGGCACTCGTAAACATCCCCGATGCCTGTGTCGAGCACATTGGTGTGAATGCGGTAGTCGCTGAAGCCGAGCGCGAAATCGACACCGTTCCATCCGACGGACGGCGCGAATTGCA
>CAYHRR010000707.1:0-2112 GCA_964358875.1 uncultured Planctomycetaceae bacterium
CCGCCGCCTCCGGTGCAGCCGCCTGTCGTGTACGTACAGCAGCCGCCGCCCGCCATCGTCGTCGCGCCGCCGCAGCCGCAGCCCATGACCGTGCAGCGCACCCGGGTCGTCTACGCCCTCGTGCCCGCGTTCGCCATGCCGGACGCGGCGAAGCTGACCAAGACAGCGAGCGGTCTCGCCTATGAAGTCCTTGTCCAAGGCACGGGCAAGAAGCCCGCGATCACCGACACGGTGACGGCGCACTACGCGGGCTGGCTGACCAACGGGACCTTGTTCGACGACACCTACAGTCGCGCCGACGCGATGACGCGTCCGATGCGCGGCGTGATCCCGGGTTGGCGCGAAGGGCTGCAGTTGATGAGCGAAGGCTCGATCTACCGCTTCGTCATTCCGCCGGGGCTCGCCTACGGCAAGCAAGGTTCGGGCGCGACCATCCCGCCCGACGCGACGCTGGTGTTCCAGATCGAGCTGATCAAAGTCGGCGAGTGAGCGCGGGCGCTGCGCGCGCCGTCACTTGGAACGCACGCTCGGCACGTCGAAGGTCGTGCTCGCGTCCGCCTTGCTCCACAACCCGATCGCGCCGCCTTGCGTGAACGTCGTGTCGTCGAAGGACAGCACGAAGCGTTCGTCGAGCACGACCACGATGCGCGCACCATTCATCGTCGCGCGCAATTCGTGCCAGGCGTCGCGCTCGAGCGCGGCGTCGATCGACACGAGCAGGCGCCGCGCGCCGTCGCGCACCGTGTAGAGCCGCAGGTTGTCCTCGAGCGGATTCCAACGCGCGAGGTAGTAGTTGCGCTCGTCCTGCGCGCGCCACACCAGGCCGCCGCCACGATCGATCGCTCCGTCGTCGGCGTGCAGGCGCGTGATGATGTCGACATTGGGGCCATGGATCGCGCTCGAAAGCAGCAGGTTGAAGGCGTCGTCCGTACCGCTGCGTGCGTCGACGCTGATCGTCGCGAATCCCTTGGCGTCCGTACCGAAGGACCAGGCGCCTGAACCGCTCGGGAGCCACGCGGGTTGGGCTGCGACGTTCGAACGTTGAGCCGCGCACGAACTCAGCACAGCCAAGACGGCGAGGGCCAGCCTCATCGCGAGCTTCCTTCCACGAACGTGCCTTCGAAGAGCAGCGCATGAACGCAATTGGCGGCGCGCGCGAGGTCGACCTCCGCCACGGCGAGCACGAAACTCGCGCGAGCACCGGAATGCCAGCGCGCACGCACGGCGATGCCCGCGACGTTCAAGCCTTCGACGATGCGCGCTTCGTCGACGACACCGATCGCCGCGACGCCGGCGAGTTCGCGCTCGATCGTCGTGTGCGTCGCGAGCAGCACCAACGCGCGCGCGAGTTCGTCGCTCCACGGCGCCACGAGCTCGAGCCCGCCCGAGCGTTCGTCGATGGTCAGCGCTTCGACGCCGGTGCGCTCCAGGGCGGCCTGGACCAGCGCGCGCAGATTCGGAGCACCGGCCAAGCGGATCCACGCGAGGCCGCGCCGGCACGCGACTCCGATCGGTCGATCCGCGCGCGCACCGTCGCACACGAGCGTGCCTTCGTCACTTGGATCGCGCACGCACACGACGCGACCGGGGATGCGCGCGCTAGCGAGCGGTTGCACGGCGTCGGCATGCAGCACACCGGCACCGTGAAAGGTCAACTCCGTCGCGTCGTCGTAGGACAGCCGTCGCAACACGCGCGCGTCCGCGACGAACTTGGGATCGGCGGTCATCACGCCGCCGACCTCCTTCCAAAAACGCACCTCGCTCGCGCCGATCGCCGCGCCGATCAAGCTCGCCGAAAGATCCGAGCCGTTGCGTCCGAGCGTCGTCAAACGTCCGCTCGAATCCTGCGCGACGAAACCCGTGATCACCGGAATGCCGTCGATGCTCGCTAAGGCGCTGCGCACGCGCTCCGCCGAATTCGGCAGGACCTGCGCGCGGCCGTGGTTCGAATCGCTGACCAGGCCGAGGTCGTAGGCGTCGATCGGCAAGGCGCGCAGTCCGCGGCTCGTCAGATGCGCGGCGACGATGCGCGCGCTCGCGCGTTCGCCGAACGACAACACGTGATCGCGACCTTCGCCGTTGAGCGCGCCGGAGCGCCGCACCGCCTCCAAC
>CAYHRR010000708.1:0-2112 GCA_964358875.1 uncultured Planctomycetaceae bacterium
CGACGAGTCGGGCTTCGTCAAGGACGACGACAAGTCCGAGCTCGACGCCGACGAGTTGCTAGAGACGTTGCGCGAAGGCCAAGAGACCGGCAACGAGCTCCGCAAGTTGCGCGGCTGGGACACGCTCGAGATCGAGGGCTGGGCCACGCCGCCGCACTACGACACGGTGACGAACAATTTGGAGTGGGCGACGATCGCCAAGTCGAGTTCCGGCGGTCGCAGCGTGAACCACAACACGCGCCTGCTCGGCCGCAAGGGTGTGATGCAGGTCACGCTCGTTTGCAACCCCGAGCAGCACACGACCGCGCTGCCGCGCTTTCACGAACTGCTCGGCGGCTTCGG
This sequence comes from uncultured Planctomycetaceae bacterium, assembly GCA_964358875.1. Lineage (GTDB taxonomy): Bacteria > Planctomycetota > UBA1135 > UBA1135 > CAYHRR01. The sequence continues at coordinate 343 of CAYHRR010000708.1, forward strand.
CTACGTGCCCGGCGAGCGCTATTCCGAGTTCTCCAGCGGGGACAAGGTCGCGGCCTACGGCTTGACGGCGCTCGTCGCCGGCAGCGCCGGAGTGCTCGCCGCGAAATCGGGCCTGCTCGCCAAGTTCTGGAAGCTCATCGTCGTAGCTGTGGTCGCGGTCATCGGCCTGTTCAAGAAGATGGGCGGCAAGATCATGGGCCTGTTCGGCGGCGGCAAGAACAACGAGACCGCTCGAACGCGGCGCTAGCGCGTCGCGCGCGACATGTCGGACGAGTTGTCGCTGCTGCTCGCCGTCCTGACGGCGCTGTACCTGCTCGACACGTTGGCCTGGGCGCGCCGCGGTGCGCTCGGCTTGCGCGCGTTGCACGGCGCTCGCTTCCGCGCGGTGCTGCCTTCGCAGCTGGCCGGCAACACGCGCGGCGGTGCGCTATGGGCCAATCCGTTGCCGCCGCTCGGCACGTTGTTCGTCGCCGATTCCTTTCCGCTCACGCTTTCCCCGCAGGCCTTTTGCACGCGTGAGCCCCAGGAATTCGAGCGCGGACCGCGCGAGCTGTTCCTGCGGCGCGTGCGACGCTGGCGCGACGCGACTTCGATCGAGGTGCGCGGCAAGACGCTCAACGTCGACGGCGCCGTGTTCGCGCGCTGCGACACCGAACGCGGCGCGGCCGTGCTCGCGGAGTTGCTCATCGAGCTGCGCGCCATGAGCGAGGCGCAGCGGGCTCAGGCGCTGGAACGCACACTCGCTGCCGCCTTCGACTCGAACCGCGCGCGCGAGCTGCACACTCGCTTCCAGGCGGCAACCCGCACGCTGCGGCGCGCGTGCAACGCCTATTTGGTGTTCCTCGTCGCCGCCGCGCCGCTCGCCTACGCGACGCTCGGCCTCGAGCGGACCTGGATCCCCTTGTTCGTCGTGTTGCTCGGATTCCAGACCACGATCGGCGTGCTGGTCTCGCGCGCACACCACGCCCTGTTCCCGTGCGAGTTGCCGGCGCGCGTGCAAGCGCTGGCGATCGTCTCGCTGTCGCCTCCGCAAGCCGTGCGCGCGCTCGACATGCTCGCGCGTCCGCTGTTCGCCGGCCTTCAGCCGTTTGCGGCCGCGTGTCTGCTGCCCGCGCCCGAGCGCGAACTCGCCGCGCGCGCGGCCTGGATCGATCTCGAGCATCCGCGCCTGAATTCGCGCGACGAAAACGTAGAGGCGGACGCGTGTGACGCTTGGTTTCGCGAACGTGCTGCGCTCGCTTTCAACGCGGAGCTGCAGCGCGAGGGCTTGCAGCTCGCGCACATCGCAGCGCCGCCCGCGGCCGAAGAACCGACGCGCACCAGCTACTGCCCGCGCTGCCGTGCGCAGTTCGACGCGCCCGAAGGCGTGTGTTTCGACTGCGATGTCGCGCACACGCCGCTGAAGAACCGCTGAGGTGCGCCGCGTGCGCGCGCGCTAGACTTCGCCGCGCGCGCAGGCGGTTCGGCGCCGCGCAGACCTTCGACGATGGGCGGTTCCAATCCCTATGTGCACTCCAAGTACGCGCTGCCGACGCAGCCGTACAAGATCACGTTCATGCCGATGAACGAGACCGTTGAAGTCGATCCGACGAAGCTCCCCTACTCGCGCGACGGCGCGAAGGGCTCGCTGCTCGAGATCGCGCTCGGCCACGACATCGACCTCGACCACGCCTGCGGCGGCGTGTGCGCGTGCTCGACCTGCCACGTCATCGTGCGTCAGGGGCTCGAGTCGTGTCAGGAGGCGAGCGATGAAGAGCTCGACCAACTCGA
>CAYHRR010000709.1:0-2109 GCA_964358875.1 uncultured Planctomycetaceae bacterium
CGAAGTTCGAAAGAGGCGAGACCGTCCATGAAGGCCGACAGCGATCACGATCTGCGAACGAGCTGCGGCGCGCGCGTGAGCGGCGCCTTGGTCGTGGCGTTGACGCTCGCCGCGTTCGACACGCTGGCGACGCGCTGGGAATACGAGCATCGACCGCTCGACGTGGCGCTGTTCGTTCAAGCGAGCGTTCTGTGGTTCGTCTATGCACTGCTCGCTTGCGTCCCCGCGTGGCTCTTCGATCGATGGGTCGCCACGTGGACCACCGACAAGCGCTTCGCCCATCCGACGCGCGCGGCCGCACGCCTCGCAGCCTGGACGGCGCTGCCGGTGCTCGCGCACTTTCGCCTCAATCAATTCACGAGCATCGGCGGCGATCTGTCGGCGCTGAAGAGCGCCGCGCCGTGGCTGCAAGTGCTCGGCGTCACCGTCGGCATGGTCGCGGTGTGCGCGCTCGTCGGACGACGGTTGCAGCGCTTCACGCCGCGCCGTGCCGCGATCTTTGTCGGCGCGTTGGCCGTCTCCCTCGGCGCGTTCACTTCGTTCCACGAAGACGACCGCCCGGCGCAGCGCGGCGCGCCGACCGAGCCGCGGCCGAACGTGGTCTTCCTCGTGTGGGACACGACGCGCGCGCAGAACCTCGGCTTGTACGGCTACGAGCGCGACACGACGCCGCAGCTCGCCGCACTCGCCGAGCGCGCGCTCGTGTTCACCAACGCGCACTCCGTTTCGACCTACACGTTGACCTCGCACCTCTCGATGCTGACCGGCATGTACCCGTCGCATCACGGAGCGCGCATGACGCGCATGCGCTTCAATCCGCTCGAGACGCCGACGGTTGCGAAGGCCTTTCGCGAGGCGGGCTACCGCACCGGTGCGTTCGTCGGCACCGACGTGCTCGCGGCGAAGAGCGGCGTGCGCTTCGCGTTCGAGAGCTACGGCGACCGCGTCGATCCGTGGGTGACCTACACGCACGGTTGGGCGCTCCTGCACGACGTGCAGGCGGTGCTCGCCTCGAAAGTGCCGGCCTTGCGCGCCAACGGATTACCGCATTGGTTCCAGGATTTTCAGCGGCCCGCGAGCGACGTGCTCGCCGAAGCGCGCGCGTGGATCGACGACACAGATCCCAGGCCGTGGTTTTGCTTCGTCAATTTGTACGACGTCCACTGGCCCTATCTGCCGGAGCCTTCTGCGCGCAACAAATGGGTCGCGCCCTACGACGGCATCGTCGACGGCTACTCGAAGCGCGGCGACGAGGTGCATGCCGCGCAGCACGAATTCGATGCGCGCGATCAGCGCCATCTCGAACAGCTCTACGACGCGGAGCTGAGCCAACTCGATCGAGAGGTCGACGCCTTTCTCGGCGCGCTCGACCTCGCGCGCACGAGCGTGGTCGTCACCAGCGATCACGGCGAGGCTTTCGGTGAAGGCGGCGAGTATGAGCACGCGTACGTCCTCGAATGCCAAACGCACGTGCCGCTGATCGTGCGTCCCGCCGGCGGCGTCGAAGGGCGCAGGCTCGACGTGCCCGTCAACGGTGTCGACATCGCGCCGACGCTGCTCGCGCTCGCGAAGCTGAAGCCCGAGGCGGCATTCGACGGCCGCGATTTGCTCGGCGTGTTGCCCGCGCAACACGAATTGCTGATCGAAGACCGCGACCACGACAAGGCGCTCGAAGTGAACCTCGTGCTGCTCTCGGGCCGGCACAAGCTCGTGTACTCGCGCAACAAGTCGAACGAGTACCAGTGGCGGCTGCGGCTGTTCGACCGCGAGCAGGATCCCAACGACGAGCACGACCTAGCCGCAGCGCAACCGGAGCTCGCGGCGCAATTCAAGGCGCGCATGGACGCGTTGCGCGCGCAATGGAAGGCCGACGACGAGCGCGACGGAAAGGACCTCGATCACGGCAAGAACCAGGCGCTCGAGGCCCTGGGTTACTTCGACAACGCGGCCAAGAAAGACGGCTCGGCGAAGCAGCCCTGAGCGTTGCGACCCTTGCCGCTGCGCCGCCCTGCGGGTACAACCTTCGCCTCGAAAACCGTCCCCAGCTTCCGGAGCACAATCCAATGGCCAAATCCGTAGTCAAGAGCGGCGGTCCGACCCGCGGCCGCA
>CAYHRR010000710.1:0-2108 GCA_964358875.1 uncultured Planctomycetaceae bacterium
TCGCTGCTAGGACGAGCACGAGCGCGGTGGCGAAGGCGTGCGATCGGCGCGCAAACGTGGGACGCCGTTTGCCGGCGAGATTGGAACGAAGGGACGGTAACGGGCTCTGCATGACGTGACTCCGGGGTGCTGGCGGCGCTGTGTGCCGAACAACGAGTTCCCGCCGAGGCCCGCCCTTCGCGCCGACGAAGTTCGAAAAACAAACGCGGCGATGGGCACGCCGCGACACCCACGAGCGAATCGTGCGGGCACCTCAATGCTCGACGAGGAAGGCGCGCGCCTCGGCGATCGCCCGTCGCACGAGCGGCTGCGAGGTGTCCAAGAGCTCGAAATCGACGGCGCCGATCTTCGCGCGTGCTTCGTCGAGCGCACCCAGCTTCCAAGCGCACAATCCGAGAAACAGCACACCCTCCGGATCGACGGCGTCGGGCGTGAATCCGCGTTGGAACTGCTCACGCGCTTGCGCGTAGGCACCCGTCGCGTAGAGCAGTGTTCCGAGCACGTTGATCGCACTCGCGTTGCCGGGCGACAGCTCCACGTACTTGCGCGCGTGAACCAGAGTCGCTTCAGCATCCGCGAGCGTCGCGTGCTCGTCGTCGAGAAAGAGAAGCACGAGGCCGGCGCGCGCATGCACATTCGCCGGTGCGAGCCGCGCACACTCCTCGTAGGCCGACCGCGCTTCGGCACGATGACCCGCGGCAGCCTGCGCCTCGCCGAGCTGCAGGTAGTCGTGCGCGTACTTCGGATCGGACGCGATCGCGCGCTTGGCGTAGGCGATCGCCGCTTCGAACCGGGCGCGGCACAGTTCGATGTAGGCGAGTTCCGTGTACGCGCGGGCGAAGTTCGGGTCGAGTTCCAACGTGCGTTCGAACTCGGCGACCGCGTCGTCGATGCGCTCGAGTTTGCGCAACGAGATCGCGTAGTTGTGATGCGCGTCGGCGCGCTGCGGATTCAGCTCGAGCGCGCGCTCGTAGCACGCCAACGCCTCGTTCGTCCGTCCAAGCCGATCGAGCGAAACGCCGAGGTCCTCGTGGGCCAGCGCATAGTCGGGCTCGAGCTCGATCGAACGCCGCAGGCTCGCAACGGCCTCCGCGTCGCGTCCCAGTTGCGTGAGCGCGCTGCCCAAGTGGAAGTGCAGGTGCCCGTCGTTCGGTACGCGCGCGACGATTTCGCGGAACAGCGGCACGGTTTCGTCGACGCGACCGAGGTACGTGCCCAACGTCATGCCGAGTTCGTGCCACACCTCGACGTTCTGCGGCCGCAGCGCGAGCGCGGCTTCGTACTGCACCAGCGCGGCTGCTGCACGCGGCGGAACGCGACCGCGCAACGCGCGCGCGAATTCGAAGGCGATCAGGAAATCGTCGGGATGGCTGCGGCGCGCGGCGCCGAGCACGGCGAGGGCGCGCTCCGCTCCGCGCCCGCGCAGCAGTCCGCGGGCGACGAGGATCAGCGTCGACGGAGGCAAGCGTTCGATGCCGTCGCGCGCAGCGATTTCGCTCAAGCGCACGGCATCGTTCGTCGCGAGCGCAGCGCGTACTTCATTGCGCAACGCGTCGCGATCGAGTCCTGCAGCGACGCGCGTCAGGAACTCCGCGCCGGCGACATCCAGTGCGCGCCTGCGCGCGTCGCACCAGTCGTCGAGCCCGGCCGCGAGTTCCAGGGCAATGCCGCGCCCTTCGAGTTGCTCGATCGCCGCGGCCTCGTCGCCGTTCAGGACAAGCCCGTGCGCTGCGAAAACCTCGGCGTAGCGACGGTCGACGGCGGACCAATCGGTGGGATAGACCGAGTCGCCCTCGGGGTGCCGCACGCTCTCGAGGAGCGCGAGCAAGCGAGTATTGCCGCGCGCGAGTTCGTCGCGTAAGTGCGCCTCGGAAGCCTCGGCGTCGACGGCCGAACCGAGCGCGGCAACTTGTTCGCGCGTCCATCATGTCGCCTTCGGCCGGCGAAGATGCGCTCCACATAGCGGTGGCTGCTAGCTGCGGAGCTCATTTCCTCCTCTCCTGGAACTGCAAGCACATCGCCAACGCTTCGATCCGTGGTAGAATCGAGGCGGCGTGCAGGGCAGCGGGCTTCGCGGTAAAAGGCTCGTGCGGCCCCTTGACGCTGAG
>CAYHRR010000711.1:0-2103 GCA_964358875.1 uncultured Planctomycetaceae bacterium
GATTCGGTTGCGCGTCGTCGTCGTCGTCGAAGCGCTCGAGGCAATGTCGTGCGTTGCGCCGCGCTGAGCGATGTTCGCGCGGCCGTGGAGCTGCGCAGGACCGTCCGCGTTCCGGACAAGCCGCGTGATCGAGCACCGATGTCGGCGCGCGCGCACGTTCGGCACGGGCCTTGCCCCAGGATCCGCGAGCGCGATGGGCGCGCTCCTCGCAGATCGAAGCCGACATGAAATTCCTGCACACCGACGTTTGCCGTTCGTTCCTCACCTTCGCTGCATGCGCAGCTCTCCTGGTTTCCTGCGGCGGCGGCGGAGGAGGAGGTGGGGGAGGAGGCGGCGGTGTCGCGGCGGGCTCGACGGATTTCCTCGTCAGCGATGCGCCCGTCGACGAACTCCTGTCGTTCTCGGTGACCATCGACGAACTGCGGCTCGTCGACGCTCTCGGCACTGCGACGGCCAACGTGTTGCTCGGCGAAACGTCGATCGACTTGATCGGCGCCGGCGTCGCGCCGCGTTGGGTGACGCGCGGCGATCTTCCTGAAGGCACGTTCACTGCGGTGCGCATGAACTTCGTCGCCGGTTCGGCGAGCGCAGTTTCGCGCGGCGGCTCCGCGGTTGCGGTCAACATGCTCTCGACGAGCATGGACGCGCCCTTCGCGGCGCCCGTCACGATCACTTCGTCGAGCTATCGACAAATCACGGTCGACGTCGACCTCGCGAGCGCGCTCAGCGGTGACGTCGCTGCTCCGCCGCTCGACTTCGATCCGATCGGTCTTTCGTCGTTCACGTCCGGTGCGGGCGCGTCGGCCGCGATCGACGAGATCAAGGGCGTCGTCACGACGATCGACTCCGCCGCCGACAGCTTCGTGATCGACGCCTTCGCCGACGGCGATCAGCAGGTCGCGCTCGGCAACGTGACGGTCGAGGTTCAGCCCACGACCGTGTTGCTCGACGACGACGGTTTCGCCTTCGCGAACCAAGGCGCGTTCTACGCCGCGCTCAGCGCCGGCACCACGCTGCTCGAAGTCCACGGCAATCTCGTGGCCGGCCACGTCAATGCGACGCGCATCGAAGTCGAGGACGCGGGCTCCGGCGATTCCTACGTCGTCAAGATCGACGGGCGCATCACGAACCTCGACACGCTCGCGGACACCTTCGAGCTGGTGCTCATCGAAGTCGAAAAGGGCGCGAGCATCGCCGACCCGGTGCTCGGCGTGCTCGGCAACCCGGCGGCCATCGCGATCAGCTACGACCCGTCGACGCTGTTCGTGCACGAGGATCACACGGCGGCCGACGAGAGCGCGCTCTCCGACGGTCAGCGGGTGAAGGTGAAGTTCGCGACCTTCGTCAACACGCCCTTCTCCGCGCTGCGCGTCGAGGTTGAAGACCAGCCCGAGTTCGAAGGCGTGATCGTCGACGTGTCGGGCCTGCCGAATTCGCTCGTGATCAACCTCGACGACGACGAGCCCGGCATCGACGACGGACAGGTGGATTCGTCCAACACATTGGTGACCGTGGACATCAGCGCGAGCACGCTGTTCCTCGACACGCACGCGCGGCCCGCGCTGACGACGGCGCAGTTGCAGACCGGACTCAAGCTCGAAGTCCACGGCGCCATCGGCGGCGCATCGAGTGCTCCGACGATCGTTGCGACGCGCACGAAAATCCACTCGGGACGCTTCCGCGGCGACATCGCCAGCGCGAGCGCGCAGTTGCACTCCTTCAACGCGACGATGAGCGACTTGAAGGATTCGTTCGGCGATTCCGTCTCCTTCGGCAACGTCACCGTGGTGCTCGACGCCTCCTGCGCGTTCCGCGACGAAGCCGTGGACGAGAGCGCGTTCTTCGCACTGTTCGCCGGCCTGGAGGATGCCGTCACCACAACGCGGGGTCATGCAGACATTGGAGCACTCATCATTGTTGATCAGATCGCCGTCATCGCACTGCTCCGGAACTTGCACGATTCCGTCGCCGCAGCGAGGCAGGGTACACACATTCGTGCACTCGTCGTCGTTGATTAGATCGCCATCGTCGCATTCCTCACTCCCCTGGAGGAAGCCGTCGCCACAGCGGGCGTTGAGACACAGATTCGTGCAAGAATCCGCG
>CAYHRR010000712.1:0-2099 GCA_964358875.1 uncultured Planctomycetaceae bacterium
GTTGAAGTACTTGTGGTCGCTCCTCGGTTTCGTGCATTTTATCGCATCAACACATGCGCGATATTGTGCCACTGTTGTCTCTGTCTTGGCGAATCTGACTTTTGCCGGTTTACCCCACCTTATTCACGGTGCATGAGTTGATGGCCCGAAGGAAACCCGCCGGAGCACGCGGATGACGACACGCCGGATATTCTGCCGTCCTGACCGCTTTTTACACGGTAAAATCGGCTTTCACCGACTCGTATTTCGTTTCTCCGACACACTTCCACCCCGGGATTTATCCCTATTTCGCGTTCATGATGTTATGGATCGCTTGATGCCGCTACGCTTCCGCGAGGTCGAGCGTGCCGAGCTTCGGCCACAGGCTGCGCCAGTACCTCGCCGCAGCCTTGTTGACGATCATGGTCGCACGGCGGTCGTGCACGGTGATGCGGGCCGCGATCTTGAGCACCCGCTCGCGCACGCGGCGCAGGCTCCAGCCTTCCTTCGTTCCCCACTCGACCAGCACCCGCAGGGCGTGCGTGATGTTGTACGCCATGACGTTGAGGAGAAGGAGGGCTTCGTTGATCGCGAACGAGTCGCCCGAAGGCGTCAGGTTTTTCGGGACGTGATGCCGGTAATGCGTCTTGGGACGGGGCGACGAGTGCAGCGCGGGGTCGAGCACGTCCATCAGTTCGCCTTGGTGTCCTTCGGCGGTCCCGCGCTCGCGGTAGTGCTCGAGCAGAGCCTCGCCGCTCATCTGCGCTTGAGTCCAGTTGGTCAAAAGCCAGAAGTAGTCAGGGAAGAGCTCGCCCTGGGGGTCACGGCGGTCGAGCACCACCAACACCACGCGACGCTCGTGCGACCATTTCTCAGCCCGATAGGGCATCTCGTAAAACCAGACTCTCGGCTCAGCGGGCGGCCTGCCGCGCGGGAGTTTGAGAAACGGCTCGGCCATCCGGTCGAGCACTGCGTTGTTCTTGATGCGTGCCACGTAGGCGATGCGGCGTTTCTCCAGTGCGGCAAGAATATGCTCCTCGGGAAACCCCGCGTCGAACCGCACGGCGGCGACCAGACAGAGTTTCTTTTCAACGCGATCGATGAGCGGCAGGATGAAGTCGAGCGCGCCGTCGGCGGTGTGGACCTGGCCCTCGCGGAGCCGGGCATCGATGATGTCGCCGAGCTCCGCGATGCTCGCAATCAACGGATGGTAGACGCGCTCGTGATAGTGCCCGTTGTACGCGGACCCCGGCTGGTGACCGGCCACCGCAATCGGCAGCGAGTCGACGTCGATGGTGACATAGCGCAGCCGGCGACCGCGACGCGACGCCTTGACGCGGCGCGCGACCTTGGCAAGGAGCGTCTCGCGAAGCACGCCGCGGTTGCACGCGGTGCTGAGCATGCGGCACAGGCGCGACAGCGTGGGTTGCGAGGCCAGGCCGTCGGGGACCTCCGGGTTCCTGTCGCGACGCCGCTCCTCGTCGGAACGGCGTTTAAGCGGCGCCACCCCGCGCCGCGTCGAAACACCCAACCGGTACGCCGGGTCGTCGCGCAACTCATCGGCGTCATCCTGGTCGCGCCACCCCTGCGCGAACAGGAGCAACATCGTGTTGAGCAGCTCTTCGAGTTCGTGTGTGATCAAGTCGGGGTCGCGCCTGTCGCGAAGATCCCGCGCCAAATCCCGCGTGTAGCGGAGACGGTGCATGACCTCGCGGAGGAGAACAGCGCCCGCGTCGCCACTCAGCCGTTCAGGCCGAGCCTCAACGCGCAGCGAACGGTTGAATTCGAGCGGGAAAAGCGTAGACTGAGCAGTGTTCATGGCGTCCTCGTTGTTGATGATCTCGCAATCTATTCAACGAGTGGCGCCTCTTTTAAATTCCCTGATCCGCTTCACCCTGAAAAAGAAGTTTTCGGAGGGGCGGTGAATAATGTGGGGTAAGAGGATGCCCCCCTGGTAGTTACACTGGAATACGGTTTGGCTTGCCTTCTTCAACCAACACCACGGATGATTCCGTCTTGATGGCCAGATCGCGGATTATCGCCGCTGTCTTTTCGAATGCGCGGCACATGGGCCTTTCCAGCAGCGCGAGGCATGCATCGAATCGCCCCAACTCACGGAG
>CAYHRR010000713.1:0-2099 GCA_964358875.1 uncultured Planctomycetaceae bacterium
TGCCTGATCCTGCGCAAGCCGGGCTATGCGTCGCTGTGCACGCAAGTCGCCGTCGCCGCGCGCCGTCACGTCGATCACAACGGCGAGGGCCTCTACAAGTACACGCTCTACCCGTCGGCGACGTTGGAGGTCGTGCTCGGCGCCCGCGTCGGCGCGCGCGACGAGGCCTTGGTCGTGATCCTGCCTGAGATCTCGAATCTGCAGCGCTCCTATCCGTGGCACCGCGTCAGTCCGGCGCGCGTGCGGCCCGGTACCTCGCTGGTCATCGACGACTTGCCCGCGATGCGCGTCAGCGTGCGCGTCTATCACGGCGGAGCGAAGGCCGTGCCCGAGAACGAAACCGTGTTCCTGCAAAGCGGGCAGGTCACGCAACACGTCGTGAAGTTCGAACCGGCGGAAGCGCTGCACGGCGTCGTGCAAGACGACAGCGGGAGGCGCATCGAAGGCGCGCGCGTGACCTGCGAAACGCCGGATCGCTCCGGCACCACGCTGCAATACCTGAAGTCGATGCCCAACGTGCTCGAGCAGGAGATCGTGCCGACGCTGCCGCCCGCTGCCGCGGAAACGCGCACCGACTTCAACGGCGAGTTCGACGTGTCCAGGTGGCCCGACTTCGGCGCGACGCGCTACCTGTGGGCGCAAAGCGCGGACGGCAAGCTGTGGGGCGGGCGCGCCGTGCGCCCGGACGACAAGCAGGTGACCTTGGTGCTCAAGCCGATCGAGAGCGGGCGCGCCGAGTTGTCGCTCGATTTCGCGGGCCGCAAGCAGGGGCTTCCGGTCGTCGTCACCATCGCCGGCGAACCGCGCGACGAAGTGATCCTGCCCGCCGGCGAACCGCTGGTGATCGGCGGTTTGGCGACGGGCACGTGGAGATTGCGTGCGGCGTGGAACGGTCGCTCGATCGTCGGGCCGACGGGCTTCGAGGAGTTCGAGCTCAAGCAGAACTTGACGCGCACGCTGCGCTTGCCGCCCGGCGCGATCGACGGCCAGGACGCACAGACCTTGTTGCGCGCCGGGCGCCCCGTGCCGTCCTACGCGCCGATGGGCAGCGCACCGCTGAGCGGCAACTGAACGAGCCGACTCGCACGCGTTCGTTGGATGCGCCAACTCGGGTTCGACGCGCAGCGATCAAGTCGCGCTCAGCGCGCAGTGATCAAGTCGCGCTCAGCGCGCGACGATCAAGTCGCGCTCAGCGCGCGACGATCAAGTCGCGCTCAAGGCGCCACAATCAAGTCGGGCCTAACGCGCGGCGATCAAGTCGCGCTCAACGCGCGACGATCAAGTCGCGCTCAGCGCGCAGCGATCAAGTCGCGCTCAACGCGCGACAAGGCGCGTCCCCGCGATGCGATCGACGAGTCCGCGCGCCGGATCGCTCGTCGTCAGCGCAGCGTGAACGAACACCCACACGCCCGCGAGCGCGTAGGTGAAGAACGACGTCACGCCGAAGCCGGCGACGGCGGCGATCCATGGACTCCAGGCGACCACCGTGTGCCACACGCAGCGCAGCGGACTGGCCGCGTGACCGTCGGCGCGGCGCAACTCCAACTTCCACAACTTGAGCGAGGCTGTCGTGCGCGCGAACGAGGCCAAGAGCAGTGCGAGGCTTGCGAGCACGGTCAGCAGCGCCGCCGCGTAGCTCGCGCCGTTGTCGAGCGCGCGCTCGAGTGCGAGCGCCGCCGCAGCCGGCAGCGCGAAGGCCGTCAGCGACTGCGCGGTGCGCAGCAACCATTTGAGTTCGCGCGGTCGCGCCGACGACGAACGCAGCAGTTCGAGCGTGTTCGCCAGCGCTCTGTCGTCGCCCTTGCGGCCTTCGCCGATCGCGCGCAACACGGCGCGCGCCGCGTCGCTCGCGCCTTCGAGCCCGACGCTGCTCGGTGCGCTCGCCTGGATCTCGCGCACCACGCGCGCGAGCAACTCGTGCGGCGCCGAACGCGCTTCGGGGGTCGCGCTCAACGCGAAATCGAGCACGCGCAAGCGCCCGTTGTGGTCGATCCAAAGTTGCTCGACGTAGAGCGGCGTCGGATCGCCGTTCAAGTACTCGCACAGCTCGAGCAGCAGCGGATGCGCGTTCGACCACAAGGCGAAGGTGCCGCGCTGGA
>CAYHRR010000714.1:0-2098 GCA_964358875.1 uncultured Planctomycetaceae bacterium
GGGGGGGGGGGGGGGGGGGCTGCGCCGGCGGGGAGTCGCCCGCGGCAGCGCAGCCTGCGCGCAACCTCTCACCTCAGAGACCGTGAAGGAACCGCCGACAGCGCGATTGCGTCGATTCGGTTGTGGTGAAGTTGGTCACGCGCGAGCGTCCGCTCGCTCGGGTCGCGCACATGAGTATGCGCAGACGCGCGCACACGCTCGCGCAGTTCGCGCACCGCTCACACCGGCTCGCACGCCGCGCACGCCGCGCACAGCGCCGGCACTCGACGCACGCGCACACGGCTCGCAGTGGCGCCGAGTATCCTCGGCGCGAACTCGATGCCGCAGTTCTCGCCCCGAGCCGTGACGACGATGCTCGCGCTCGCGTTGGCGGCGCTGGTGCTCGTCGTCTACTCAGGCGTCGGCGACAACGGCTTCGTGAGCTTCGACGACGGCGCCTACGTCTACGCCAACCCGCACGTGCTCGAAGGCCTGAGCGCGAACTCCGTCGCGTGGGCTTTCGAAGCGACGCACTCGGCGAATTGGCATCCGCTGACGTGGCTGTCGCACATGTTCGACGTGCAGTGCTTCGGTCTCGATGCAGGGGCGCACCATTGGATGAGCGTCGCGCTGCACGCGCTCAACACGCTCCTCTTATTCGCGCTGTTGCGCAGCATGACCGGCGCCGTCTGGCGCAGCGCCTGCGTCGCCGCGTTGTTCGCCGCGCATCCGCTGCATGTCGAGTCGGTCGCGTGGATCGCGGAGCGCAAGGACGTGTTGAGCACGCTGTTCTGGCTGCTCGCGACGGGCGCGTACCTGCGTTTCGCGCGCACGCGGAGCGTGACGAGCTACCTCACGGTCGCGGTCTGCCTGGCGTTGGGCTTGATGGCGAAGCCGATGCTCGTCAGCGTGCCGTTCGCCTTGCTGTTGCTCGATTTCTGGCCGCTAGCACGGTGGAAACGCGGCGCGCTACGCGGGCTCGTGCTCGAGAAACTCCCGCTGCTCGCCTTGTCCGTCGCAGCCTGCGTCGTCGCGCTCGCCGCGCAATCCGCCGGCGGAGCGAGCGCCTCCCTCGCCGAGGTTCCGCTCGGCGAGCGCGTGTCGAACGCGGTCGTCGCCTACGCCGTGTACTTGCGCAACACCGTTTGGCCGGACGCGCTGGCCGTTTTCTATCCGGATGCGGCGAGCGTCGGCGCGACCGTTCCGATTGAACACGTCTTCGCGGCATGCGCCGTGTTGCTCGCCATCACGACGCTCGTCCTGTGGCAGTTCCGTCGACGCCCGTACCTCGCCTTCGGCTGGGCCTGGTACCTCGGCACGCTCGTTCCGGTGATCGGGCTCGTGCAAGTGGGCTCGCAAGCCTCGGCCGATCGCTACACGTACGTGCCTTTGATCGGGATCTTCGTCGCGCTCGTGTGGTGGGTCGGCGAAGTCCTCACGCAACTGCGCTGCAAGCCCGCGCTCGCCGGCGTCGCGGGCGCACTGGTGCTCGCGCCGCTTTCGATCGTCGGCGCAACGCAGGTCGGTTACTGGCGCGACAACACGACGCTGTTCCGGCGCGCGCTCGCCGTCACCGAGCGCAACTGGCTCGCTTGGAACAGTCTCGGCAACGAGCAGCTCGAGCACGGCGACCTCGATCGAGCCTTGGCGAGCTTCGAAGAAGCGCTGCGGATTCTCCCGGGCTACGCAGACGCCGCCTACAACGCCGGGCTCGTTCACTTGCAGCGCTTGGATCGCGAACGGGCGTGCGCGCTGTTCAGCAAGGCGGTGGCGCTCGATCCGCAACATCTCGACGCGTGGAACGGCCTCGGCGTCGCGCAGATGAACCTGGGGCGCTACGGCGAGGCCTTGCAGAGTTTCGACGCCGCGCTGCGGATCGATGCCGGTTATGCGATCACGTTGACCAACATCGCGTTGACCCACGCGCTGCGCGGAGATCGCGCCGGATTCGAAGACTTCGAGCGACGGCTGCGCGCCGTCGATGCCGCGCGCGCCGATGAGCTGATCACGCAGGCGCGCGCGTTGCAGCGCTAGCAGCCCGTTGAAGAAGCACCTACTACGACAGAGCGTGATGCGGCGATCCTGCGTCGCGCTAGGAGAGTGGTGCTCAGCGGCCACG
>CAYHRR010000715.1:0-1051 GCA_964358875.1 uncultured Planctomycetaceae bacterium
GGGCGCGGAGCACTTCTTCAAGAACGCGCCGAGCAAGCTCGAAGCGGACCTCACCCCGCAAGACCGCGAGATGCTCGCGATGCGAGCCGGCGAGCGCACGTGCGTGTTTACCGAAGAGGCGCGCGCCGACGGTCCCGAAGCGCACCGCCGCGGCGGCAAGCTGACGCCGGCTGCGTGCATCCAGATCGGCAGCTTCAACGCGCCCGGCTGCGAGGAAGAGCTGATGTCGTGGTACGGCGACTGGCGCATCCCGGCGCTGAGCAAGCTTCCCGGCTGCGTCGGCATACGCAAGCTCGTATCCGCCGTGGGCTGGGCTAAGCACGCCGTGCTCTACGAGTTCGCGTCGCTCGAGCTGCGGCACGAGAACATGCCGAAGCTGCGCACGATCTATGTCGAGGAAGGCAAGTGGAGCGACCGCTTCGTTCCGGCGCTGCTGCACGCGCCGCAGTCGCCTGTGGTGGGGTCGCGCATCTGGCCGCCGGTGGAGGGTTAGACCGAAGGAGCAGCGATGGGCGTGGCAGAGCAGCTCGCGGCGCGGATCACGGCGACGCGTTATGAAGACCTGACGCCGGAGGCGGTGTACTGGTCGAAAGTGGCGGTGCTCGACACCCTCGGCGTGACGCTCGCCGGCGCCACCGAGGATGCGCCGCGCATACTTTACGACGCGCTCGAGCTCGGGCAGACGCGCGGACCGAGCTTGATGCTCGGCACCGCGCGGCGCCTGGGCTGCCTCGATGCGGCGCTCGTGAACGGCGTCTCCTCGCACACGCTCGACTTCGACAACACGTCGAACACGATGGCCGGGCACATGTCCGCAACCATGATCCCTGCGCTCATCGCTGCCGGCGAAGCGTACGGCGCGAGCGGCAGGGACGTGCTGCTTGCGCATGCGGTCGGTTTCGAGACCGGCGCGCGCTTCGGACATGGGCTCAACTTTCATCATCACGAGAAAGGCTGGCACCCGACCTCGACGCTCGGCGTCTTCGCCGTCACCGCGGCGTGCGCGCGCATGTTGGGCTTGTCGTCGGAGCAGACGGCGAATGCGCTCGGA
>CAYHRR010000715.1:1061-2097 GCA_964358875.1 uncultured Planctomycetaceae bacterium
CTCGGGCTTTCCACATCGCTCGCCGCGGGAACCAAAGCGAACTTCGGCACGATGACGAAGCCGCTCCATGCGGGGCAGTGCGCGCGCGGCGGGCTCATGTCCGTGCTGCTTTCGCGCAAAGGCTTTACCGCGAACCCGAATGCGTTCGAGCACAAGCAGGGTTTCTTCAACGTCTTCAACGGGCCCGGCAATTTCGATGCGGGGCGCATCCTCGAAAGCTGGGGCGAGCCGCTCGACGTGACCGCTCCGGGCGCTGCGTACAAGCAGTACGCGTGTTGCGCCGGCGCGCATGCAGCGATCGAGGCCGCGCTGATGCTCGTCGCGAAGCACGGCGTGTTCGATCCGCGTTCGATCGAGCGCGTGAACGCGTGGACGCCTGCGCGGCGTCTTGCGCACACCGACCGTCCGCAGCCCAACAGCGCGCTCGACGCGAAGTTCAGCGTGCAGTATTGCGTGGCGCGCGCGCTCCTCGACGGCAAAGTCGTGTTCGAGCATTTCGAAGGTGATGCCTATCGCGAAGAGCGCGTGTGCGGTCTGCTGCCGCGCGTTCACGCTGCGCCTCACAAGCCGGGGCAGTTCGCGCCCGACAACAACAACGGCGCGGTCGTCGAAGTCATGCTTATCGACGGCAGCGTTCGTTCAGCAAAGGTCGAGCGTGCGCTCGGCCGCACCGCGCAGAACCCGATACCGCTCGACCAGCTCAAGGCGAAGTTCGAGAACTGCGCATCGCGCGTCCTCGGGCCGAAAGCGGTGAGTGCAGCGTTGCGCGCAATCGATCGTTTCGAAGAGGTCGGGTCCATCAAGGATTTCACTGCGCTGCTCGAGACGGCAGCGTAGCAACGTCTTCATCAGGAGAAAAAGCACCATGGCAGATGATTTGCGTGCCAAGTACGGCGACCTCGCGTACGACTCGGGACTGAAGCAGCAGTCGAAAGCTTTCGAGCGGCGGCTCGCGGAGCGCGATGCGCTCGACCAGCATTTCACCAAGCTGTGGCTCGACTTCGCAGTGACGGGCATGGGGCGCCGGCAGGTGCTC
>CAYHRR010000716.1:0-1804 GCA_964358875.1 uncultured Planctomycetaceae bacterium
ATCTCAGCGCGCCGGACTGGTGGTGGTTCAACGTGCGCGCGTCGAACACCGAGCCGCTGCTGCGCTTGAATCTCGAGGCCAAGCTCGCGACGACGCGCGACGCGCGCCGCGCGGAACTGATCGGCCTGCTCGGTCAACCGGAGGAATGAAATGCGCAGGCTCGCGATCTTCGTAGCGACGGTCTTGGCTTCCTGTGGCGGCGAGTCCGCTGCGCACTCCGCGCCGGAGTCGGACTCCGCGGCGCACTGCGCGCTGGTGGGAACGACGCTCGACGCGGCGACCGGCGCCCTGCTCGCCGACGTCGAACTCAGCGGCCCCGACGGCGCGAGAACGCGCTCGAACGCCGAGGGACGCTTTGCCTTCGAAAACTTGAGCACAGGTTGGTCGGGCGAAGTCAGCGCGCGCACCGCCGACGGCCGAGCGCAGTCGCTGCACGTGCGCCCCCTGCAACCGGGGTCGTTGGAAGTCGTGCTCCACCTTCGCTGACGGCGCTGGAACGCGTCGGCGCGCGGGCTAGCATCCGCCATTCCAAGGCTCGGCTCAGACCGACGGCGCGTGCCTTCGGAGACCGCCGCCGAAGGCCGATAGGGGACGCAACATGCGCTGGACCACGCTGATCGCGAGCCTCGTGTTCGCGCTGCCCACGGTGTGGGCGCAAAAACCGGACGTCGAGGACGCGTCCGAGCACCTCACGCTGCTGCAGGCCACCTCGTGGGCCGAGCTCGTCGCGCGCGACGCGCGGGCCGGCTTCGGTTTGCGCACCTGCGCGAGCGCACTCGCCGAGTTGGCGCAGCGCGAACTCATCGACGCACGCAAGGCTGCTGCGGTGTTCGCGCTCGGTGCCGCACACGTCGTGGCCGAACGCGAACGCATCACGGGACTCGCCAGCGAGGGCAAGAGCGAGGTGCGCACGGCCGCGATCCTCGCGCTCGGCGCGTACCAATCCGCGGTCGACACCGACCTGTTGATCGGCCTGTGCGACAAGCGCCCGAATGTCGCCGATGCCGCGCTGTTTGCGCTCGCCCTCAACGGAACGGCCGACGCCCTCGCGCACTTGCGCACGGTCGCTGCGGACGTGAACCACGCGCGCCACGAGACCGCGCAACAGGCGCTGGCCTTTCGCGCCCAACCCGCCGCGGAATCAGCTTTCGCGCGCGAGCTCCTCGCTTTGCGATTCGAGGCGGCGCGGCGCCACGGCTTGTTCGACGGCCAAGCCTGGGACACGTTGATCGCCGACGACCTCGCCCACAGCCCCAAGTTCCTTTCGCGGCTGATCTATCGCAGCGCGAGCGAGCTGCGCCGGCCGGGCATTCGCGATCACTTCCTCGAAGTCGCGCTCGCCGGCGGCCCGCCCGATCGCTTGCGCGGCGTGGTGAATGCGATTCCGAGCGAGTTCGCGCAGCTCGTCGAGAGCGAGCTCTACACGCCGGTCGACGACAAGGAATGGAACGCGCTGCTCAGCGAAATCGAACAGCGCGGGCTCGAGCCGCTGACCGAGGCGCTGTTGCGGCGTGCGTGGATCGTGCCCGGTCTGCGCGCGCAGAGCTCCGCGATGTTGGCGCGCGCGGGCGCGCCCGGAGCCGTGCAGTTGTTGGAAGTGAACCTGCGTTCGAACGACGCCGCCGAGCGGGCCTGGGCGGCCGCCGGCCTGGGCCGCGCGGGCGATACGAGCTATCTGCCGGGGTTGATCGCGCTCGAGGTCGATGCGGATCCCACCGTGCGCGCGGCCGCGCTGGTGGCGCGCGTTCGGTTGGGCGACGAAACGGCGGCGCAGGGCGCTCAGGTTCGAGCATGAGCGGACGTA
>CAYHRR010000716.1:1814-2096 GCA_964358875.1 uncultured Planctomycetaceae bacterium
CGCAGTTGCGCCGACGCCTCGCGCTCGACGAGGAGCAGCTCAAGCCGCGCGATCTCGACCTCGATGCGATTGCGACGATCGACGCAGTGGTGCGTGCCGCGAGCGACGCGCGCGTGTGCGCGTACCTCGTCGAGTTGCAAGGCAAGGCGCCGCAGCGAGCTCAGCTCGCGATCGCGGTCGAATTGCTGCGTAACGGCTACGAGGAGGCGCGCCCGCTCGTGCGCGAACTGCTGCGCACCGAGCGACCGTCCGGAGAAAGCGGCGCGCGCGCGGTCGCGGCCT
>CAYHRR010000717.1:0-2093 GCA_964358875.1 uncultured Planctomycetaceae bacterium
TGTCGTCGATGCGCCCGGCGGCGGCGGCAAGATCCCGGTCGCGCCCGAGTACCTGCTGCACTACGACGAGAAGAAGGGCCGCGCGGTGCTGCGCAACTTCCAAGGCCGCATCTTCGAGTACTTCGAGCCCGTGCGCATTCACGACGAGATCGCACCCGCGCGCGCGCCGCTCGGCGGCGAGAGCAAAGTCGTCGCGACCAACGGCGGCTCGCACACCAACGGCAACGGCAACGGAAATGGCCACGCCAACGGCGACGGCGGCACGCCCAAGGTCGTCGGCAAGAGCCGTTGGGTGCACAAGGGCGCGAGCGCGAAGCACGGCGCCAAGCGCGCCAAGTGAAGCGCACTCACGAGACGAAGCTCGAGGCCGAGGTGAGCGTTGCTTCACGAGCGCCGCTCGACACACGAGCGCAGCTCGATATCGGCATCGCCTTCGACTTGAAGGCGGATTTCGCGGCGCGCGACGGCGCGCCCGAGGACGCGCTCGAGGAGTACGACTCGCTCGCGACCGTCGAAGCGATCGAGAGCGCGCTCGTCGCACGCGGACACGCGGTTCGCAAGCTCGGCGGCGGACGCGCCTTCCTCGCCGCGGTGCTCGAGGCGCCGCCGCAGTTGGTGTTCAACATCAGCGAAGGCCGCGGCTCGCGCTCGCGCGAAGCCCACGTGCCGGCGGTGTGCGAGATGCTCGGAATCCCCTGCACGCACAGCGATCCGTTGACGATGGCGCTGACGCTCGACAAGGCCATGGCCAAACGCGTCGTCGCCTCGGCGGGCGTTCCGACTCCGGCCTTCGTCACCGTGGAGCACGCGCGCGACCTCGCGCACATCGCGCTCCCCTATCCGCTGTTCGCCAAGCCTCTGTTCGAAGGTTCGAGCATGGGCATCCGCAAACGTTCGCGCATCGCCGACCGCGGCGAACTCGAGCTGCGCGTCGGTCAACTGCTCGACGACTACCGCGAGCCGGTGTTGATCGAGGAGTTCTGCGGCGGGCCCGAGTTCACCGTCGGGATCTTCGGAGCGGGCGAGGGCGCGCGCACGATCGCGGTGATGGAGATCGTGCCGCTGCTCGTGCCGCGCGAGCAGTTCGTATATTCGCTCGAGGTCAAGCGCAACTGGAACTGGGCCGAGGAGGTCGCCTACCACGTTCCGCCGCAACGCCCGCGCGCCGAGATCGCTGCCGTGGAGAAAGTCGCGCTCGACGCCTACCGCGCGCTCGGTTGCCGTGATGTCGGCCGCGTCGACGTGCGCTGCGGTTCCGACGGCACTCCGCGCTTCATCGAATGCAATCCGCTGCCGGGCGTCGCGCCGGGCTGGAGCGACCTCGCGATCCTGTGGGAGCGCGGCGGTCGCAGCTATGCCGAGTTGATCGGCGCGATCCTCGACGAAGCGACGGCGCGCTGCGGCCTCTGAAGTCGGTGAGCGTTTCGTCGGTCGCTACGGCGCGACCGTGAACACCAGCCCGTCGCTCATCGCCGTCGTCTTCGCCGTCGGCGGATCGCGGAACCAACCCTGCGCGCAGACGTTTTCCCCGCCGAGGAATGGACTGCCGATCGCCGCCGGATGCGTCGCGATGAACTGATTCCAGTCGAGCGCGAGCGCTCCGTTGCAAGCGCCGCTCGTCCCACCGGCGTTTTGCGCCGGACCGCGCTCCAAGGGCGCCTTCACGCACAAGAAGCTCGTGCCGAGGCCCCACGGTGTGCTCTGCATTCCCGTGACGCCGTAGAAAATCAAACCGCTTTGAGCGCCTTCGACGTTGCTCACGCTGATCGTGAAGCCAAAGCCCGCCGACGCGCTCGGCGTGCCGCTGCTCGAGATCGAAGGCACACATCCGTTCGTCGTCGTCCCAGCGCTGCAGTAGGCGTGCGTCGTCGCAGCTGCCTCGGCGTGAACGAAGATGTCCGGCGCGAAGTTGGCGTCGGGGCCGTCGAGGTTCGTCGCGAAGGACGCGAAGGCCACCGATAGTCCGTCGGCGCTGATCGCCGGGTTCTCACTCGACGAATTGCCCAAGGCGCCGCTCGTGTCGACGCTGCGGATCTCGGTCGTCCCCAACCAACGATCGCGCACGAAGATGTCTTCATAGTTGAAGGGCAGCG
>CAYHRR010000718.1:0-2090 GCA_964358875.1 uncultured Planctomycetaceae bacterium
TGCGCAAGCTGCGCGAGATTTTCAGGCTCCATTTCGAAAACAGATTGTCGACCCGCGCGGTCGGTCAAAGCTGCGCCGTGTCGTCGAGCACAGTGCAGGAGTACCTCGGCCGCTTCAGGGTGCGCGGTCTCTTGTGGCCGGTGCCCGAGGACGTCGACGACTTGCAGCTCGAGAAGCTCCTGTTCCCGGACGCGCGCTCACACAAACGCGGTCGCCCCGAGCCCGACTGGGCGCTCGTGCATCGCGAGCTGAAGAAAAAGCACGTCACCAAAATGCTCGTCTGGCAGGAGTATCGCGAAGGCTGCGCCGACGGCTTGTCGTACAGCCAATTCTGCATGCGCTACCAACGCTACCGCGACAGCCTCGGTCTCGTCGCACGCCGCGACCACAGGGCCGGCGAGCGTATGTTCGTCGACTTCTCCGGCGATGGCATCGACATCATCGATCCGATCACGGGCGAGGTCTGCGTCGCCACACTCTTCGTCGCCGTGCTCGGCGCCTCCAACTACACCTACGTCGAGCCCGTGCTGCACGAGGATCTTCCGACCTGGATTCAATGCCACATCAACGCGTTCAACTTCTTCAGTGGCGTCGCCGAGATCACAGTCCCCGACAATCTCAAGAGTGGCGTCACAAGGCCCGACTATTACGAGCCAGATCTCAACCCAACCTATGCTGCCCTCGCCGAGCACTACAAGACGGCGGTGATCCCGGCGCGGGTGCGAAGGCCACGGGACAAAGCGAAAGTCGAACAGGGCGTGCTGCTCGCCGAGCGCTGGATCATCGCGGTGTTGCGGCATCGGCGATTCCACAACCTGGTCGACGTGCGCGCCGCGGTGCGCGAGCTGAACATCAAGCTCAACGACCGGCCGATGCAAAAGCTCGCGTATTCGCGCCGTGAGCTTTTCGAGGCGATCGAGAAGGTCGCGCTCTTGCCGTTGCCGGAGTCACCTTTCGAGCTGTGCGACTTCAAGCGCGTGCGCGTCAATCTCGACTACCACATCGAGTACGACGGCCATTACTACAGCGTCCATTATACTCATTATATTAATGGTCACCGCGACATGGAGGTCCGCACGACGGCGACAGGTATCGAGGTCTTCTTCGCCAGCCGCCGTGTCGCCGTCCACACACGCAACTACGACCCAGTCAAAAAATACATCACGCTGCCCGAGCACATGCCGGCATCGCATCGACATTATATTGAGTGGACTCCCTCGCGTTTCATCCGTTGGGGTGAGTCGATAGGACCGAGCACGAAACAGCTCATCGAAGAAATTCTGAATCGTCGCACGCATCCGGAGCAGGGCTTCAAGTCGTGCATGGCCGTGCTGCACCTCGCTCAAGATTTTCCCGTACAGCGTTTCGAGTGCGCGGCGGCCCGCGCCGTTCGGTACCGCGCCTACTCGTACAAGAGCGTCAAGGCGATCTTGAAAAACAACCTCGACCAGGAGCCGCTCGCGGACGTCGCCGACAACGACGCGCAGAGAACGCTGCCGCTGCACGAGAACATCCGCGGCCCCGGGTATTACCACTGACATGATCGCTTGAGCGCTGCTTTGGGTCTCGGGCGCTCACGACGCGCGACAGCGCGCCAACACCATCGACCCACGGGAGTTTTTCATGTTGCTGCAACCTACTTTGGACAAGCTCAACGCCATGCGCCTTTGGGGTATGGCCGAGGCGCTGCGTCGCTTCGTCGACACGACGCCGGTGCCAGACGACACGCCGACCGATCTGGTCGCGATCCTCGCCGACGCCGAATGGCTCTGGCGAGAAAATCACAAGCTCAAGAGTCGGCTGAGAAATGCGGCGTTTCGTTTGAGCGCCGCGATCGAGGACATCGACTACGCCCATCCGCGCGGACTGCCCAAGCACCTCGTCCGAGAGCTGGCGTCGTCGCGCTGGGTGCTGGAGAAACAGAACATCATCCTCACCGGACCGACCGGCATCGGCAAGAGCTACCTCGCGTGCGCACTCGGACACAAAGCGTGTCGCGACGGCTTCGCCGTTTTGTATCGCAGAGCGACGCGGCTTTTCGACGAGTTGGCTCAGGCGCGCGCCGACGGAACCCGGCCGCTCGTCATGCG
>CAYHRR010000719.1:0-2089 GCA_964358875.1 uncultured Planctomycetaceae bacterium
CGCGTGCAGCCTGCAGCGCGTGGCGCGGCGGCGCGATCTCGCAATAGCTGCCGGCCTCGCGCACGCGCCGCGCGATCAACTGCGCGTATTGCGCGCCGAGGTCGACGACCAACACTCCCCGCGGTTTGTCGTTCATTCCTGCGCCGTGAAGTAGTTGCTGGATTCCTTGGTGATCGACACGTCGTGCGGGTGGCTTTCCTTCACGCCCGCCGAGGTGATGCGGATGAACTCGGCGCGCTGCCAGAGATCAGGAATCGTCTTCGCGCCGACGTAGCCCAGGCCCGAGCGCGTGCCGCCGACGAGTTGGTAGACGAAGCTCGAGAGCTTGCCGCGGTACGGCACCATGCCTTCGATACCTTCGGGCACGAGCTTGTCGGCGTCGTTGACTCCGTCTTGGCGATAGCGCGACTTCGAGCCCTGCATCATCGCGCCGATCGAGCCCATGCCGCGCACGGTCTTGAACGAACGGCCCTTGAACAAAATCGTCTCGCCCGGACTTTCTTCGAGGCCGGCGAACAGGCTGCCGAGCATCACGCAAGACGCGCCGGCGGCGAGCGCCTTAACCATGTCGCCCGACAAGCGGATGCCGCCGTCGGCGATGATCGGTGTCGCGCTCTTCTTCGCCGCTGCGACGCAATTCATCACGGCGGTCAACTGCGGAACGCCGACGCCCGCGACGACGCGCGTGGTGCAGATCGAGCCCGGACCGATGCCGACCTTGACCGCATCGGCGCCGGCTTCGATCAACGCCGTGGTCGCCGCCGCCGTCGCGACGTTGCCCGCGACCACGTCGACCGGCAGGCGCTTTTTCAGCTCGCGCACGGTCTGGATCACGTTGGTGCTGTGGCCGTGCGCCGTGTCGACGACGAGCACGTCGACGCCGGCCTTGACCAGGCCCTCGGCGCGTTCGAAATCGTGCACGCCGATCGCCGCGCCGACGCGCAAGCGGCCGCGTTCGTCGCGCGCACAGTTGGGGTACTCGGTGAGCTGCTTCAGGTCCTTCATCGTGATCAAGCCGTGCAAGCGCATGCGCTCGTCGACGATCAACAGCTTCTCGACCTTGTGCTTGTGCAGCAGATCGCGCGCGGCTTCGAGCGACGTCCCCGGAGGCGCGGTGACGAGTCCCTTCGAGGTCATCGTGTGCGCGACCGGCGCGTCGTCGGCGGTGTGGAAGCGACAGTCGCGGCTGGTGAGGATGCCGACGACGGTCTCGCCTTCGACGATCGGCAGGCCCGAGATCTTGAAGCGCGTCATCAGCTCGCGCGCCTGGCTCAGCTTCGCCGTCGGCGGCAGCGTCACCGGATCGAGGATCACGCCGTTGGCCGAGCGTTTGACCTGATCGACCTGCGCGATCTGCTGCTCGATGGTGAAGTTGCGGTGGATGATGCCGATGCCGCCTTCGCGCGCGAGCGCGATCGCGAGGCCGGCTTCGGTGACCGTGTCCATCGCGGCCGAAGCCAGCGGCACCTTGAGCGGGACGTTGCGCGAAAAGCGCGTCGACACGTCGACATCGCGCGGCATCACGTCCGAATGGCACGGGACGAGAAGCACGTCGTCGAAGGTCAATCCAAGAGGCATTTCGTGCGGCATGGCGCTCCCTCCGTCCGTCTCGAGCTGCCCGCGTCGGAAGCTACGGACGAGCGGGCGCGCGGCCCCTCGGAACGGCTCTCCCGACGACTCGCGGCGCGCCCGTGGCGGGTGTGGTCGTCGAAATTGGAAAGCGCAGGAGCATAGCCACGGCGGCGGACTCCACCAACAGTCGCACAGGCTTGCGAGCGGCTTGCGGCGGCGCTTCGCGCGGCGAGAAAAAGGGCCCGGACACCCACCGTGAGGTGTGCGCCGGGCCCACAAGAAGGAGGAGATGGCCCTCTTTCGGAGGCGCCCCCGACGAACCTGAAACGATCTCGAAATTCGGCGCAGCGCACCGGCGCCGCGTGCTGGCGCTCGCACAGCGGGAGCGTTTTTCCCGGCCGCTTCGTGCGCCCATCTCGACACGCAGACTCTTCCGCGTGCGGCAACGCCGGCCGCGCTTGGCCGAGCTCGGTGCGGGCCTTGGCTTCGGCGTAGCGGTGGTCGTTCACGTAGCCCA
>CAYHRR010000720.1:0-2085 GCA_964358875.1 uncultured Planctomycetaceae bacterium
CGCCGGCGAGCGCTTCGCAGTCTTCTCCCAGACCGCAGCCGATGACCAGCGCGCGTCGACCGCGGCCGAGAACGCGCTGCGTCGCGAGCCACTCCGTCAGCAACGGATGTCCGTCGCGATCGGCCCACGGAACGCGGCTTTCGTCACCCTGCGCTTCGACGTACAGCTTCTCGAACCAACCCGTCGCGTCGCCCTGCTCGAGCGACTGCTTGGCAATGGCTCGCGCGCGTTCGCGAGCGTCGAAGCGGCTTTGTTCCATGGCTATTTTGCGGCGCTTTCGTACGCCATCGAGCGCGCGCTGCAGCGAAGCCCGCCGGCTACTTCGTGCGCCCCAGCTCGCGCAGCACATTCGGAGGCAGGAACGCGACGAGCAGCATGTCGCCCGGCTTGGGATTGCCTTCGAGCAGCGCCACAGCACCCTTCTTGAGCGCGAAGACGTGGCCCTTCGTTCGGTCGCCGGTGACGAGCCAAGCGACGAGTTCGCTGAGCCACGGTTCATGGCCGACGACGGCGACCGCAGCGCCACGCAACTCGGCGAGCAACAGCTCACTCGGCGGCGCGGCAAGGTGCGCGGTGACTTGCGTTTCCCCGGCGAGAAGCGGCACGAGCAGCTCGGCGGTTTGAACGGCGCGCAACAGCGGGCTGTGGAGGATGAGCTCGATGTGCGTGTCGAGCTGTGCGAGGCCGCGCACGCCTTCCGCGAACTTGGCACGGCCCTCGCGCGTCAGCGGGCGAGCTTCATCGCTGCTCTCGCCGTCGACTTCGGCGGCGATCCCGTGGCGTACGACGTAGAGCTTCATGGCTTGTGCCGACGGCGCGGGAGCATAGCGCGCTTGCACGTATCGCGCGCCGCCTCGCTGTGCAGGCGCACGCGTCGGGCGAGCTGTTCGCGCCACTCGCGAAGCTCGTCGACGTGCGGACAAACCACGGCGAGTTCGAGTGCGACGGCGGCGTCGTTGAGCGCGCCGAGCTCATCTTGCAGCGCCTTCGCTTCGCTGGTCGCGAGCCCGAGCCACTCGCCGACGTAGCGCAGTCGTCGCACCGCGCGCCGCAGCTCGTGGAGTTCGTCGACCGAACTTTTCGGGCGCAGCGCGGCGACGGCGCGTTGCGTGACAAGCGCGCGCGCTTCGCTGTGGTACGCGCGTGCCGTCGAGCGGCGCACGTCGGGTAGCCAAGCGAGCGCCGCGAACAACGCGCCGGTGCGCGGAGCGACGAGCATCGCGAGGAACTGCGCGTGCGCCCGCTCGCGTTGCGCGACGGCCCACTCGCGGAACGCAGCCGGCAATTCGCGCCGCAGCACGACGTCGAAATCGCGTTGCTCCGCCGCCGCATGTCGCAGGGCCTTCAAGTCGTCGCGCAACACGCGCAGACCCGCCATGCGCAACCACGTTTCGATGCGCGCAGCCGCGACGCGCACCTCGTGCGCGCACTCACCGTCGTCGCCCGAACGCGCGCGCTCGGCGTGGACGAGCAAGTGCTCCAACCACGGACGCAGTGCGATGCGCGCGGATCGGGAGGTGTCGGCCATGCAGGAAATCTCCGCATTCCGCGGAGCAAGACACAGCATGGCTCGTTCTCGGTCTGCGCGCACAAGCCGGGTCGACAAAGTTCCGATCAAGGACGCGCGCTGCCGCAAGGCGAGCAAACAAGCGCAGCGACGCGCCGCTATCCTCACCGACCCATGGCCGAGCCCGTGCCCGTCGATCTGCGCGATCCCGCGCTGTACATCAACCGCGAGTTGTCGCAACTCGAGTTCAACGCCCGCGTGCTCGAGCAGGCGATGGACGAGCGCACGCCGCTGCTCGAACGCCTGAAGTTTCTGACGATCTGCAGCACGAACCTCGACGAGTTCTTCGAGATCCGCGTTTCCGGTCTCAAACAACAACAGGCCTTCGGCGTGCCGCGCGTCGAACCCGACGGCGTGTCGACCAGCGAGACCCTGAAGCGCATCGGCGAACGCGCGCACGCGTTGGTGAAGGAGCAGTACCGCGTGCTCAACGACGTGCTGCTGCCGGCACTTGCCGAGCGCGACATTCGACTGGTGCGGCGTTCGCAGTGGACGCCGCGTCAAGCGCGCTGGATCCA
>CAYHRR010000721.1:0-2082 GCA_964358875.1 uncultured Planctomycetaceae bacterium
GGCGGCGTCGGTGCTGAGCACCGCGTCGTCGAACTGCACGACGCCGAGGGCTTCGCCGTCGCGCACGCGTTGCTTGAGCGCAGCCAGATCGGCGCTGCGCGCTGTGCGTTCGACGGTCACCTCGGGTGAGGGCTCTTCCAGCAGCGCGCCCAGCTTGTCCTTCAGGCCCTTGAGCTGCGCGGGCAGCGCCGCTTCAAGTTGCGCCTGCAACACACTGCGGCGCTGCTCGCGTTCCGCAGCGAGGCGCGCCGGGTCGAACTCCTCCGCGAGCGCTGTGCTGACACGCCCGTCGTCGTCGAGCACGACCAACGCGCCTTTCAACGGTTTGGGCGGCGCGTGCAACAAGGTCGGGATCCACAACATCAACACCCACATCAAGGCCGGCAGCAACACGCCGGCGAAGAGGAAGGCCTTGGTCATCACCGTGAAGCGAAACTCGCGCCAAGCGACTTCAAACACCCGTTGCATGGAGCTCCTCCCGCGCTTCGAGCGCCGCACGTTCGCCTTCGCTCTCGCGCACGACACGCACGAACACTTCTTCGAGCGTCACTTGCGCGACGGCGATCGAACGCGCCGGACCGAGACGCGCGAGTTCGGCGAAGACGCGCTGCGGATCGGCGTCCTCGGCCAAGGCCAATTCGAAGCCCGCGCCGTCGCTCGTCGGCTGCACGGCGACGACACCGGCGAGCCGCGCGAGCGTCGCCGCGAGTTCAGGTCCCGCGCCGAGCGGTTCGTAGCGCAGCGTGCGCGGATCGAAGCGCTTGCGAATCTCGGGCAAGGTCGCGTCGAGCCGCTTCGCGCCCTTGTGGATCAACACGAGGCGCTCGCAGATTTTTTCGGCCTGGTACATGACGTGCGTCGAGAACAGGATCGTCGTGCCCTTGGCGTGCAGCTCGCGGATCAGTCGATCGAGCACGACGGCATTGACCGGATCGAGGCCGGAGAAGGGTTCGTCGAGGATCAACAAGTCGGGCTCGTGCACCACAGCGGCTAGGAACTGCACCTTCTGCTGCATGCCCTTCGAGAGCTCTTGGCACTTGCGTTGTTGAACGTCGGGCAGCTCGATGCGCTCGAGCCAAGCGCCGACGCGGCGCACCATGCCGGCGCGCGGAACGCCCTTCAAACGCGCGATGTAACCGATGTACTCGCCGACACGCATGTTGCGGTACAGGCCGCGCTCCTCGGGCAAGTAGCCGATGCGCGCCTTGGCTGCGAGCGCGGAGCCGCCGAACACTTCGATCGCTCCCTGATCGGGATAGATGATCGAGAGGATCATGCGGATCGTGGTGCTCTTACCGGCGCCGTTGGGGCCGAGCACGCCGCACAACGAGCCGCGCTCGATGTCGAGGTCGAGCGCGCTG
This sequence comes from uncultured Planctomycetaceae bacterium, assembly GCA_964358875.1. Lineage (GTDB taxonomy): Bacteria > Planctomycetota > UBA1135 > UBA1135 > CAYHRR01. The sequence goes on from CAYHRR010000721.1 coordinate 1,362, forward strand.
ACCGCGACGCGATCGCGAAAACGCTTTCCGACGCCGCGCAAGGTGACTGCCGACGTCATCGCGGGCGCCTCGAGGCAAGGTGCTTCATGCGGCGGAGCTTGCGCAAACCGTTGCACGATTCCAAGCCCGACGCGGCGGCGCGTGCCGCCTGCGGCAGAGCGCGACGCTGGAAACTCCGAACCCGATTCACAACAGTGGTGCGCGTGCCGCGCCGCCGAATTCTGTTTGCGCTCGCGACGCTCGTCGTCGTGTTCTTCTCCGTCTTCGTTGGAGCGTGGTTCGATTTCCTGCCGGGCGGATGGACGCTGCGCAGTTGGTTCGAGAATCCCCGGCAGCGCGCAGCCACGGAGTATGCGCGTCACCGCAGCGAGCGGCTGGCGCTGTTCGCACGCGAGAACGTCACGGCACCGGCCGGGTCGGTTGCGTTCATCGGTTCCTCGACGATCGAGCGCTTTCCGCTCGAAGCGTGCTTCCCCGCAGGCCGCGCGCTCAACCGCGGCATCGCCGGCGAGCCGCTCGACGAGCTCGCTGCACGGCTCGAACAGTCACTGCCGACGGCAGCGCTCGCCGGCATCGTGCTGTACGCGGCGCGCATCGATTTTCGCGCCGATTCGAGCGCGCCCGAGGACTTGGCGCGCCGCGTTGCGACGCTGCTCGAGCGCTTGCACGAGTTGCGTCCCGCCGTGCCCGTGTGCGTGCTCGGACTGCTTTCGGAACGCGA
>CAYHRR010000722.1:0-2081 GCA_964358875.1 uncultured Planctomycetaceae bacterium
CTTCGGTCGATCGCGACGATCTCGCCGACGGCGGCTCGGCCCACTACGCGCAATGCATCCGCGAGATCCGCGAGCGCGCGCCGGCGACCGTGGTGGAGACGCTGATTCCCGATTACCAAGGCAGCGATCTCGAAACGTTGATGGCCGCGAAGCCCGACGTGCTCGGCCACAACGTCGAAGTCGTCGCGCGTTTGCAGCGCAAGATCCGCGATCCGCGTTGCTCGTTCGAGCGCTCGCTCGAAACGTTGCGCGGCGCGAAGCGGCTGTATCCGAGCGCGTTCACGAAGTCGTCGCTGATGCTCGGCCTCGGCGAGACGCACGCGGAAGTCGTCGAGTCGCTGCACCAACTGCGCGAAGCCGGCGTCGAGTTCCTCACACTCGGCCAATACCTGCGCCCGACCGCGCAACACGCGCCGGTGCGCGAGTGGGTGACGCCCGAGCGCTTCCTCGACTTGCAGATGCTCGGCGAGAAGCTCGGCTTCCTCTACGTCGCGGCGGGTCCGCTCGTGCGTTCGAGCTACAAGGCCGGCGAGTTCTTCGCGATGCGGCTCGTGCGTGAACGTCGCGCGGCGGCTCGGTGAACGGCGGTGCTCGCGTGGCGACGCGTTCTTGTGCCGCGTAGACTCGGATTCGTGGACGCACATGCCGACGACAAGCGCTACACGCAGCCGAGCGAACCGCCGCGCGGCGAAACGGTTGCTGAGCCGGCGTACAGCGAGGACGGCGTCGATCTCACGCTGATCCGCTGGATGCTGTCGCTTACGCCTGCTGAGCGGCTCGGCGTGCTCCAGAGCGCTGTCACGGCGATCGAGAAGCTGCGCAATGCGCGCATCGTCGTCTGATTTTTTCGCCGCGCTGCGCGTCCTCGCGGAGCACAAGGCGGAGTTCGTCGTCATCGGCGGCGTTGGCGCCGTCATGCGCGGCGCGCCGATCACGACGTTCGATCTCGATATCGTGCACTCGCGCGCGGCGGACAATCTCGAGCGACTGCATGCGGCGCTCGTGCAGCTCGATGCGAGCTACCGCGAGCACACACCCAAGGTGTTACGTCCAAAACTCGAGGACCTGGCCTTGCCGGGCCACCACCTGTTGATAACGCGCTTTGGGCCGCTCGACGTGCTCGGAAGTGTCGCGAAGGGCGCGAGCTACGCCGATCTCGCATCGCGCAGCGAGTTATTCGAGATCGCTCCCGGTGTGCGTGTCCGTGTGCTTGCGCTTGACGCGCTCATCGAGCTGAAGGAAGCGACGAACCGAGAGAAGGATCGCGCCGTCTTGCCGGTGCTGCGCCGAACGCTAGAGGAGGAGCGACGGCGTGAGCAACGTGGCGGCTGAGGGAGGAGGGCGACCGAACGTATCCTCGACGTCGTCGTCGGCCCGCTCGTGCGCAAGCGGCAAGCAACCAAGTTCGATCGGTTCGCGGCGGCAAAGCGGCGTGGTGCTCGCAGCGCTTGGCGTGTGCCAAGCCAATCGCGCTCGTATAGAGGCAGCACGTCGTGCGCGCAGGCGAGCACCGATGTCACTTCGAATCCAACGGACCGATTCCATGCGCGACCGTCGAACGATGCTCACGTGTCTCGCAACGCAACAATCGATCGCGATGCAGCAGCTGAGCTGCACCGTGGCGTTGGTCCTCTGCGCGTGTCGAGCGTCGAGTCCTGTCGCGGCTCCCAGCGCGCTTGCGCCGCAGGACGAAACGAACAGTACGACCGAGCCGACGCCGCCGACACGCTGGGCGCGCTACGCGTGGTACTTGAAGGAAGCAGCGGGACGCACGAAGGCGACGATGTTCGAAGCGGACGGCGTCCGGGAAGGACCCTTCACTTTCTACTTGCCGTCCGGCGCCATCGTCGAAATCGGCATGATGCGAAACGGCAAGGAAGAGGGTTTGTGGACGTTCCTGCGCGACGACGGCAAGACGATCGAATACCAGTGCGAGTACCGCGCCGGCGTTCTCAACGGCTACTACGTCACGTATCACCCCAACGGTGCGCTCGACACCGACCGCATCTACGTCGACGGCAAGCCCACAGCGGTTCGTCAGTACTCGGACGACGACGGCACGCCGCATGAGGACGGCCCGA
>CAYHRR010000723.1:0-2074 GCA_964358875.1 uncultured Planctomycetaceae bacterium
ATCGCCGACATCCTCGCGCGCTCGTTCGGGCCGTCGCTAGGCATGCGCGTGATGGTGCCGCTGGCCACGCTCGGCTACATCCTCGCCTTCGCGTGGAAGAGCCGCATGCGCGCGTTCATCACCTTCGCGCTGTTGATGGTGTCCGCCTACTTGGCGGCGGGCGTCAAGACTTGGGGCTGGTACTTCTACGTGCCGCTCGTCGCCTGGTGCGCGGCGCTGGGCACCGGTTCGGATGCGCTGCTCGAGTTCCTGGGACGAGCACGTTCGGCGCTGCGCTTCGAGGTCCTCGGCACGCGCGCCGTTCTGGTGTTGGCGTGCGTTGTGGTCTTGGTCGTCGCGCTGTACTCGCGCCAATTCCCCGATCGCGTCACAGCGCTGGTCTACCAACCGCTGCAGAAATGGGTGACCGGCGCAGGGTTGGAAGCGCAGCACAAGACGATGGTCGCGTCCGACATCGGCGCGATCGGTTTCTTCAGCGACACGTTGATCCTCGACAGCGAGGGACTGGTGTGGCCCGAGGCGGTGTTCACCAAGCAAGTCGACGTGATCCGCAAGCACAGACCTGACTACGTGATGCTCGTCGCGAACAAGCCGCGCATCACACCGTTCGTCGCCGATCCGATCGCGCAGGACTACCGACCGATCGTGCGCTTCAACATCACCGGCGATGCCGAGCTGCGCCCCGACCCGGCGACGTTGCCGACGTGGTGGGAGCAGGACTACATCATCTACGAGCGCATCGAGCGTCCGTAGCGCCGAGCTCGGCGCCACTTGCGCGACGCGCGACTCGCGTCGGCTCACGCGAAACGCACGGAGTAGATCGGAGGCAGGTTGCTGCCGAGGCTGTGCCAGGTCTCGCCGCGATCGAGACTCGCGAAGGCGTTGCCGGTCGTCGAGCCGAAGGCGAGCGTGTTGCCGGCGATGTCGAGCGCGTGGCGCAGCACGATGTCGAAGCAGTTTTCCTGCGGCAATCCGTTGCGCAGCGCGGTCCAACTCGCGCCGCCGTCCTCGGTACGTGCGACGCACAACGAGCGCCCGAAGGCCGCGCGGTTTTGATCCGAGGCCGCAGGCACGACCCAAGCCGTGCGCGGATCGAGTTCGTCGACGGCGACCGGAAAGCCGAAGCGCGCCGGGCCGTCTTTCTGCGAGACGTCGCGCCAGTTCGCGGCGCCGTCGTCGCTCGCGAAGATGCCGAAGTGGTTTTGCTGCCACACGAAATCGGGCGCGCTCGGACACCAGGTGACGAAGTGCGGATCGTGGACGAACTCGTTCGTGGGATCGGGCACGTAATCGTTGCGCAGTCCGCGGTTGCGCGAGATCCAGCTCGCGCCGTCATCGCGCGACTCGAACACTCCGGCGCTAGAGACGGCGACGAGCACGCGCCGCGAGTCGCGCGGATCGACGAGGATCGAATGGATGCCGGCATCGTCGCGTCCGCCACCCGACCAACATTCCAGTCGCGACGGGTGATTCCACAGTGCGTCGCACAGGCGCCAATTCGCGCCGTTGTCGTCGCTCACGAACAAGCCGCCGGGCTCGGTGCCGAGGTAGAGACGGCCGGGCTGGTCCTTTCCGCCGAGCGCCAAGTACCACGCATAGCGCAGCGTCGCCGGCTTGCGCGGGCGCACGCCGGTGCCTGGAAAACCGACGGGAACCTCCGCGCCCTCGGGGTACTTCGGCGCCGCGATCTCCTCCCAGGTCGCGCCACCGTCGAGCGAGCGCGACAGCTTCTGCCCCCAGTGGCCGTGATCGAGGCAGGCCCAGGTCGCATGGTTGCGTGGATCGTTGACCGCAAAGGCGATCGGCACACCGTCGTGCGCGACGCTCGCGAGTTCGAAGCGCGCACCGCGGCGCTCGAAACTCAACAGACCCTTGCGAGTGCCGATCAACAATTTTGCGCCGCGTGTAGCCATCGAAGTTCTCCGGGATTCAACCGCCCGACAGGGCTTGGAAGATGTGCACGACGCTGGCGGGTTCCAACGCATCGCCGAGTCGCGTGCGGTCGCGTGCCGCGCTGCCGTCGACGAAGATCACCACGTGTTGGCGCAGGGCGCCGCGCTCGTCGATCAGGTAG
>CAYHRR010000724.1:0-2052 GCA_964358875.1 uncultured Planctomycetaceae bacterium
TCGTCCACGATTGCGTTTCGGCGGCGCGCGCTCAGAGCGACTCACCGACGGCGACCGCAGCCGCGATGCCGGCGTCGTGCGTGATCGTGATGTGAATGCGCGCGATGTGTTTCGCTGCGGCGATGCGAGCACTCGCGCCGTGCAGCACCACGACGGGCGCCTCGCCCGGAGCACGCACGACTTCGATGTCGACCCAACGCACGCCGCGCGCCCAGCCGGTGCCGAGCAGCTTCATCACGGCCTCTTTCACCGCGAAACGCCCGGCGTAGCTCGCATATCGGGTCAGCATGCGTCGCTCGCAGTAGGCCCTTTCGCCGTCGGTGAACAGGCGCGCGAGCCCGCGCTCGCCGCGCTGCTCGACGAACGCGCGCACGCGTTCGATCTGCGCGAGGTCGAGCCCTAGACCGACGATCGGCATGCACGTAGCGTAGCCGCGACTACTCAGATGCTCGCACTCGTCCTCGCGCTATCACTCGCTGGTCCTGTTCGCTCGGCTGCGCAGCAGCCCGGTGCGCTCGAGCGCTCGTCGCGGATCGAGGACTTACTGCCGGGCGCATTCGGATCGCACCGATACGACGTGTGGATGGGTGGGAAGTGCGTGGGGTGGAAACGCCGCGAGCTGGTTTGCGACCGTGCCACCGGGCAATACCTCGAGTCGTACATCACACAGATGAACATCGATCGCGCCGGCAAGGTGCTCGACTACAAGAGCAGCGAGTTTGCGCGGTATTCGGCTACACCGCCGCACCGCGTGCTGTGGAAGCAGTTGATCGAAAGCAACGACGGCCGGGAGACGTCGCTCGAACTCATGTTGCGTCACGACGGTGCGGCCGTCGTCACGCGCTCAGCAGCGGGTTCGACGAGTCTCGAGGTGCACTTCGTCGAGGAGACGCTCGAGGGCGAGCTTCGCGACATGAAGCGAGCAATCGAAGGGGGCGGGCCGTTCGAGCGGGTTTCCAACTCCCTGGTCGACGGCGTTCCGAAGCGCAACACACTGGCGCGCGGTGCTTCCGAGCGCGTCGATGGAATCGCTCAGCCGCTCTTCGTCCTCGAAGTGCGCCGCGAGGGATTCGCGGCCGTCGAACTTCGGCTTGTCGACGCAACGGGACTGCTGCACGTTCAGCGCCTTGGGGCCGCCGTCGAGTTGCGTCTCGCTGACGGCGAACCGCCGCGCGCTTCCCGCGGAAGCGTGTCGGCGCTCGCCGATGCCTCGGTGCCGGTCAGCGGTCTCGACGGGAATCCAAAGAGCATCGACGCGTTGAAACTCGAATGGAGCGGAGCGGTGGAGCTCCTGCCCGCCCGTGATTTTCAGCGCGTTAGCTGGAGTTCCAAGGAGCAGCATTCGCAGACGATCGAGATCGAGCGCGTACGCAAACCGACCCAAGCAGAGCGCTCCACGCCGATCCCGTCCGAGTGCGGCGCCGAACTCGCCGCTGACCCGTTGATCCAATCCGATCACGCAGCGATCCGCGCCGCGGCGCAAGTGATCGTCGGTAACGAGCGCGATCCATGGTTCAAGACGACGCGCGTAGTCGAGTGGGTAGCGAGTTCGATTGCCTTTGCCGACGACGCCAACAGCTCGTCGGCCGCGGACGTTCTCGCGGCGCGGCGTGGCGACTGCACCGAACACACGTTGATTGCATGCGCTCTGCTGCGAGCGTCGGGCGTTCCGACGCGACAAGTCGGCGGTCTCGCCTACGCGGGTCCGACGTGGGGGGTGCTCGCGCCGCACGCGTGGATCGAAGTCTGGATCGGCCGTTGGATTCCCGTGGATCCAACTTGGAACGAAGCGCCAGTCGACGCGACGCACGTGTATCTCGGAGGCATCGACGATGGCGCATCCATGGTCTCGAACGTGATGTCCGCGAAGGCCTCCGAAGTCGCGCGAGCCTCAGGACACTAGATCGCGCAGCGCGGCGTCGATGTCGCCGAACTTGTAGTGGAACCCGGCCTGCGTCGCGGCCTGCGGAACGCAGCGTTGGCTCGCGGTGAGCACGCTCGCGACTTCGCCGAACACCGCCTTCAACATGAACGGCGGCAGCGGGAAGAACG
>CAYHRR010000725.1:0-2048 GCA_964358875.1 uncultured Planctomycetaceae bacterium
GCGCGATCACCTGCTGCGTGCGGAGCGCGAGCCGCGCCGAATCCTCGCTCGGCAGCGACAAGGCCTCGTCGCGTGAATTGGTGTGCAGCGACTGCGTGCCGCCGAGCACCGCCGCGAGAGCTTGCAACGTCACGCGCACGACGTTGTTGTCGGGTTGCTGACTGGTGAGCATCGAACCGGCGGTCTGCGTGTGGAAGCGCAGCATCCAACTCTCGGGATTCTTCGCGCCGAATTCCTCGCGCATGATCCGTGCCCACATGCGGCGCGCGGCACGAAACTTCGCGACCTCCTCGAACAGGTGATTGTGCGCGTTGAAGAAAAACGACAGCCGCGGCGCGAATTCGTCGATGTCGAATCCGGCGGCGAGCGCGGCCTGTACGTAGGCGCGACCGTTGGCGAGCGTGAAGGCCACCTCTTGCACGGCGTTCGAGCCGGCTTCGCGGATGTGGTAGCCCGAGATCGAAATCGTGTTCCAACTAGGCGCTTCGCGTTTGCAGAAGGCCATCAAGTCGGTGACGAGCCGCATCGACGGCGTCGCCGGAAAGCGATAGTTCCCGCGCGCCGCGTACTCCTTGAGAATGTCGTTCTGCACGGTGCCGCGAATCGCTTCCGCAGCCACGCCCGCGCGCCGGCACAGCGCGACGTACATGCACAACAAGATCGACGCGGTCGCGTTGATCGTCATCGACGTCGAGACTTCGCCGAGCGGCAGACCGTCGAACAGCAACTCCATGTCCGCCAGCGAATTGATCGGCACGCCGACGAGTCCGATCTCAGGCGAGGCGAGCGGATGGTCGGAGTCGTAGCCGATCTGCGTCGGCAGGTCGAAAGCCGTCGACAGTCCGGTTTGACCGCTCGCCAGCAACACCTTGAAGCGCTGATTGGTGTCGCGTGCGCTGGAGAAGCCCGCGTATTGGCGCATCGTCCAAAAGCGGCCGCGGTACATCGTCGGGCGCACACCGCGTGTGAACGGATATTCACCGGGGAAGCCGCCGTCGGGCGCGCCGCCGTAGAGCGGTTCGCACTCGAGGCCGGACGGCGTGCTGAACTTCGCCTTGCGCTCGCCTTGCTTGGCGCGCGCGCGTGCCCAGGTCGTCGTGCGCCAGCGCGCTAACGCCTGCGTATCCGTTTCGTCGTTGTGCGTGTCGCCCGCGGCGTGATCCATGGTTCTTCTCAAAAAGGCGGCGCAGCTTACGCGTTTCGGCCTTTGCGGCGCGACGCTAGCATCTCGCGCTTCAACGCAACGACCTCTCGATTCAGGAACCAGAACCTACATGAACACCGTCGGAAACACGCTTCGTCGTACCGCTCCCTTCCTCGCCGTCGGCGCCCTAGCACTGGGGCTCATCGCGTGGACGCCCGCGCAAGAGCCGGGTCGGCCGCAGCGCGGCGGTGGCGAGCGTCGCGAGGCTGCTCCCGTTGTCGACCTCGAGCATTCGATGGAGTCGATGAACGGCGCGCTCAAGGGCTTGTCGAAGGGCATCACGGCCGAGAGCAAGGATCGCTCGCTCGAACAGATCGCGCGCATGCAGACCGGCGTCGTCGCGGCGAAGTCGGCCGTGCCGCCGATGGCCGCTTCGATCGAAGAAGCCAAGCGCGCCGAGTTCGTCGTCGGCTATCGCCGCAAGCTGATCGAAGTGCTCGCGCTGACGTGCAAACTCGAGAGCACCGTGCTCGACGCCAAGTACGACGAAGCCAACGCGCTGGTCAAGGATTTGAGCCGCCTCAAGGGCGAAGGCCACGACGCGTACACCGAGGAAAAGGAAGAGCACGAAGGCCACGGCAAGTAGTCGCGCAGGCATCGAATCGAGCCCGACTCGCGCGTTTTCACGCTGCGCGAGCCGGGTTCGGTCGTTTCGATATCCTCGCGCGCACGATGCTCCTCGCTCCGCTGTTCCTTGGTGCGCTCAGTGACGCCGGTTATCTCGTCGTTGTCGCGCGCGAAGCGGAGGCTGGCTATCAGCGCGCCGCCGAGACGCTCGCGAAGGCGCACGCCGCGCCGCTCGAGCGTTGGAGCGCCGATTGGCGTGAGCACGAAGCGCTGCTCC
>CAYHRR010000726.1:0-2034 GCA_964358875.1 uncultured Planctomycetaceae bacterium
CACGGCGCGCCGTGCGGGGCCGAATCGGCCCGCGCAATACGTGCGAACTCGGGGGTGGTGTCGCTGCACGGCGGCACTGTCGCGGCACGAGAGTTGTCCTCGCGCGCGCTCTCGAATCTCCTTCGGACTACCCTGGTGCGCTCCATGCTCGATCAACCGTCGCCTCGTTCCGGCCGTGCATCGACGACCGTGCTCGCCCTCGCAGGCGCTGCCGTCTTGCTGATCGTCGGCCTGTGGTTGGCGCTGCGCGGCGACGCCGCGAATTCGTCGAGCGACGCAGCGCGCGCGCTTGGCGCGGCGACTCCCGAGAGTCGCGCGGAACCGTCGACGCCGACGGCGGACGACGCCGCCGAAGCACGCGCGGACTCGAGTGCGCCGGCGGTCGTCGCCGACGGTTTCTCGGTGCAACCAGGCGTGCGCTTGAGCGGTCCCGGTCGCCTCACCGGTCGCGTGCTCGAGCGCGCGAGCGGTGCGGCGGTCGCGGGCGCGCAAGTCGAGCTGTTGCCGTTGCCGCCGGTCGGTCAGGAATTCTTCGGCCGCATGTTGCGGCTCGCGAAAACCGGCGACGCCTTTGCGAGTCGTGTCGAATCGATCGCGATCGCCGCGAGCGGCGCCGACGGCTCCTTTGCGTTCGAGGGTGTGCGCACCGGCACCTACTACGTGCAAGCGCGCGCCGCTCGCCACGTGCCGGACTCCGTGGCGCGTGTGGTCGTCGCGGCGAGCGGCGAGGGCGGCCCGCTCGACGTGTTCACGCGCGTCGGCGGGCGCGTGATCGGAACGGTGCTGCTTCCGAACGGAAAACCAGCCGGCGGAGCCAAGCTCGCGCTGACGCTCGGACCGAGCTTGTTCCTCGAAGGCCTGCGCAAGGGCGATGGTTGCTACCTCGAAGCGCGCAGCGACGACGCGGGGCAATTCGTGCTGTGCGGAATTCCGCCGGCCGACGGCTACGACGTCACGGCGACCGGCGCGGGCTTCGCGCTGTCGCACGCGCTCGACGTCAACGTGAAAGCGGGCGAGGACACGCTCGTCGTCGTGAAGACGCGTTGGGGCGGCGGCATCGAAGGTCGCGTCGTCACGCGCGAACTCGACGACAAGGGCAAGCCCGGCGCGCAGAAGGCGCTCGGCGGCGCGCACGTCGCCGTTGTTCCGCGCGGGCTGCGCGACCTGCAATTCGCCGAGGAACTCCTGCATCAGTCGCACACCGTTGCCGGCCCCGACGGCCGCTATCGCATCGACAACATTCCGCCGGGCGAGTTCGACCTCGTCGGTGTCGCCGACGGACATCTGCCCTCGAAGGGGCCGCGCGCGCTGATCGCCGACAGCGGCCTCGCTGTGGCCGACGACTTCGAATTGCCGCGCGGAGCTCTGGTCAGCGGGCGCGTCGTCGATCGCGCGGGACAGCCCGTCGAAGGCGTGACCGTGCGTTGGAACTCGGTCGACTTCCGCAACTTCCAGTTCGACTTCTCCTTCGCGCCGTTGCTCGCCGCAGCCATCGAAGGCTTCGAGTATCCGAAGACCGACGGCGAGGGACGCTTCACCGCAGGCGCCTTTGCCGGCGAGCCGCCGCACCGCATCGACTTCTTCAAGTCGGGCTACGAGAACGCGAACCATCGCTGGGATCCGTCGCAGGAGAAGGACGGCTTCGAGGTCGTGCTCGACAAGGGCGGCGCGCTCGAAGGCATCGTGATGGACGCGGCCAAGCACGTGCCGGTGACGAGCTTCACGATCGAGACCAACGATCGCGTCGAGACCCAGGCGGACGCGCCCGGCAACATGAATCCGTTCTCGGGCGGCATCTTGGTCGAGAACGAGCAGGGCCGCTTCCGCATCGATCCGGTGAAGTCCGGTGAGAAGTTGCAGATCTCGATCCGCGCGCGCGGCTTCCTCGAGAAGCAACTCGATGACCTCGAGGTCGGCGAAGGCGAGACCTTGCGCGGTGTGATCGTCGAACTCGCACCGGGCGGAACGGTGAAGGGCAGCGTGACCGACAAGGATGGCCGACCGATCGGCGGCGCGCAGGTGTTCGCGTTGCCG
>CAYHRR010000727.1:0-2029 GCA_964358875.1 uncultured Planctomycetaceae bacterium
CAGCGGCGTGCTCGACACGTGCGGCAATCCGCTGTTCAGCGTGACGGGCGCGGCGACGGACTCCGAAGACTCCGCTTCGATCGCGCTCGACTCCGGCGCGTGCAGCGTGGTCACGGTCAGCGGCGAATCGAACGACACGATCGAGTTCGTGTTCGATCGCATGCCGAGCCCGTGGAACCTGCTCGATCCCGACAATTACGCGATCGAGGACGGCGGCAACGCGATCGACATTTCCAGCGCGACGTTCAGCTACGACGGTGCGCTGACGGTGACCGCGACGCTCGCGTGGAACGGTGCCGACAGCTTCCAAACCGGCACGGCCTACGACCTCACGATCCAGAACATCCAGACCGCTCAGGGTGTCGATCTCGTCGGAACCTCGAGCGTCGCGATCAGCGCGGCGGGTGACAGCGGCAGTCCGGATTTGCCGCTCGGTGCGCTCAAACTCGACGCGGCCGACTCGACCAATTCGATCTTGATCGAGATGGACGAAGCGATCGATGCGCTCGACGCGGTCGACACCGGCCTGGTGCTGCTCAACGGTGCGACCAGCCCGGATTCCTGCACGTTGCTCGGCTACCGCACGGTGCGCGCCACCTTCTCCGGCGGCGTGATCGTCGGCGACACCGTCGACGTGATGTACCGCGACTTGGCCGGCAACGTCGGCATTCAGACGCGCAGCGTCGCCGCGGCGGACGTCAACGGACCGCTCGTCGTCTCCGTGCACGGAACCTCCGTGGCGGGCGCGGGCGGCGACACGGTCGAAGTCGTGTTCACCAAGCAAATGGACCTCGCCAGCACGCTCGCGAATTCCAACTACACGCTGACCAACGGCGCAGCGACGATCTCGCTCGCCAACGCCGGCGTGACGTGGGACAGCACCGCGCAGACGGCCACGCTGCACCTGCCGGCCGGACTCGAGTTGCAGTACGGCACGGCGATCACCGTCGGAGTCACCGGCGTTCTCGACCACGCGGGTTTGGCGATGTCGCCGGCGGCTTCGATCGGCGGCACCGTGGGCGGGGACGCGCTCGCACCGAGTTTCACGGCGGCCTTTGCCAACATGCGCGACGACGCCGGCGGCGTGACCATCGACGTGCTGTTCAGCGAGGCCGTGTCGACGAGCTTCACGAGCAGCAGCGCGAACTGGACGTGCAGCGGCGGTCAAACGGTACTCGTCGCCGAAGTTCTGACCGACAGCCACTGTCGCCTGCACCTCTCGGCCGCGCTCGGCGCGGGCGAAACGCTGCAGATGACCGGAGTGCCGGACCTGGCCGGCAACCTCTCGGGCGTGATCACGATTCAGCCCGAACTGTAGTTCCTTCCACATCGCCACGACGGCGGAGGCGGCGCGCAGGCGCGGCTTCCGCCGTTGTGCTTCAGACCGCTCGACGGAGCGCTCGATAGGGCCCCGATCGAGAGACTCCACGTCCGCTCGCACACCGCGCGCGGCGTTGGAAATCCCGGAGATAACGACGTCGTGTCGAGTGCTTCACCCATGGACAGCGTCATCGTCGAAGAAGTCATCGTCGCCCTGACCGGCGCGGGCGCGGGCAGCGTTTCCGCGGACCTGCGCCAGCAAATGGAGCGCGCGGCGACCAACTTCGACACGCACACCGCCGAGTCCTTCGGACGCGCGTTGCTCGAGCGCTTGACCGACGAGCCCGGCGACGTGCGCGCGCTCGAAGCGCTGCTGATCCTGGGACTCGCGCATCCCAAACAACTCGAGCGCAAGCGCATTCCGCTCGTGCGCGAAGGTCGCCGGCTCGCGGTGCTGCTCGAGAAACAAGGCGAATGCGCGCGCGCTCAGACCTTGCTGGAGCTGCTCGCCGCGCACGCGCCCGGCGACCGCGCCGTCGAAGGCGAACTCGCCGGCGTGATGCGTCGCAACGGCAACCTCGCGCGACTCGTCGAGCGCAACTTGCGCCGCGCGGAGGAAGCCACTCGCGAAGGACGGCGCGAAGAAGCCGTGCGTTGGCTGCGCGAGGTGCTGCTGTTCGACAGTTCGCGGCGTGACGTCGCGCGCATG
>CAYHRR010000728.1:0-2022 GCA_964358875.1 uncultured Planctomycetaceae bacterium
GAACATCGGGAAGTCCGTCACCCAGAGGAACGTGAAGGCGCCTTCGTCGATCAGTACAGCGGCCGCCTGCTCGCGATCATGCTGTGGATCGCCCTGATGAACGCGGGCGACTCGTTCTTCACGCTGTTCCACTTGCAGTCGGGCGGCGTCGAGTTGAACCCCGTGGCGGGAGCGATGCTCGGCACCGGACGCATCGGCTTCGTGTTGCTGAAGTCGGCGTTGATCACGATCCCGTTGATCGTGTTGACGATGCACAAGAATTTTCCGCTCGCGCGCATCGGCATCTGGACGGCGGCCGCCGCGTACACGCTGTTGCTCGCTTACCACATCGCGCTGCTCTAACGCGTCGTGGAGCAGCGCCGACGCGCGGCCTACACTCCCGCCATGCGCATCGCCCGCGTTCTCACGCGCTTGAACCTCGGCGGGCCTGCGCGGCAAGTGCTGGCGAGTGATCCGCTGCTTTGCGCTCGCGGCCATGTGATCCGCATCTTTGTCGGCACGCCGGAGCCGGGCGAGGGCGATCTGTTCGAGGCGGCGCGCAGTCGCGGGCTCGACTTGGTGCGCGTTCCCGGTTTGTCGCGCGGTTGGTCGCTGACGGGCGACTTGCGAGCACGTGCGTTCCTGCGCCGCGAGATCGAGGCCTTTGCGCCCGACGTCGTGCACACGCACGCGTCGAAAGCCGGCGCACTGGCGCGCTCGGCCGTGCGCGGTCGGCCCGAAACCGCGCGCGTGCACACCTTTCACGGACACGTCCTCGAAGGCTACTTCGCGCCCGGTGTGTCGCGTGGTCTCGCGGCGATCGAGCGCAAGCTCGCGGCGGCGACCGATCGCATCGTCGCCGTTTCGCATGCGACGGCCGACGACCTCGTGCGTCTCGGCGTGACTACCGGCGAGAAGTTGGTCGTGATTCCGCCGGGCATCGAGCTCGCTCCGTTCACCGAGCACGCGCCGGGCGTCGGCGCACTGCACGCGCGCATCGGCGCGTCGCGCGATGCGCAACTCGTCGGTGTCGTCGGCCGCTTGGCGGACGTCAAGCGACCTGAGTGGGCCGTCGACGTGTTCGAACTCCTGCGCGCGCGCTACCCGCGCTTGCAGCTCGTGTTCGTCGGCGACGGCGAGCAGCGCGGTGCGTTGGAGCGTCGCATTCGCGCGCTCGACGCCGCCGGTCAGGCGCGCGTCCACATGCTCGGCGCGGTGGAGGACATGGGCGCGGTGTTGTGCGATCTCAGCGCGGTGTTGCTCACCTCGCGCAGCGAGGGTCTGCCCGTTTCGTTGATCGAGGCGGCCGCGGCGGCGCTGCCGGTGGTCGCGACGAACGTCGGCGGCGTCGCTGAGCTCGTCGCGCACGAACGCACGGGCTTCCTCGGCACGACGGTCGACGAACTCGCCTTCGGACTCGCGCAACTGCTCGACGACGACGATTTGCGCGCGGCGATGGGTCAGCGTGCGCGCACGCGCGTCGTCGCGCGTCATTCGGCCCAGGCGCTCGCGACGCGCCTCGAGCAGCTCTACACCGCCGTCGTCGAGGGTCGTCGATGCGGCTCCTGATGGTTAGCGGCGATCGTCAGGTCGCTGTCGGCGAGCGCGGTCCGTTCTCCGCGTTGCTGCGCGAGTTTTCGCGGCATTTCGAGCGCATCGACGTGTTGTGCCCGCGTCCCGAACGCGCCGTGAGCGTGACCACGCTGTTCGAGCGCGTTCACTTGCACGCCGCCGACTGTTCGCGCAGCGCGATGCCGCGCTTCATCGCACGCACGGGCGCTGCGTTGCTCGCCGAGCACGGCGCGCAGCTCATCGTCAGCCACGATTACGGCTGGTTCTACAACGGCATCGGCGCGGCGCGCCTCTCGCGCACGAGCGGCGTGCCCTATGTGTCCGAGATTCACCATGTTCCGGGTCACCCCGTCGCCGTCGATTGGCGCGAGCGTTTCGACAAGTTCATCGCCAAGCGCTACGTGCGCTGGGCGCGTTCGCGCGCTTCGAAGTTCCGCGTCGTGAACTCGGTCGAGATGCCGGCCTTGCTCG
>CAYHRR010000729.1:0-2010 GCA_964358875.1 uncultured Planctomycetaceae bacterium
CGGACCGCTCGAAGCCCTGCCGTTCGAGTTGCTGCCTTGGCCGGCGCTCACAGGCCGCGATGACGTCGCGCTCCTTACTTTGCCCGGCCTGCCGTGCGCTGCGCCCGGCCGCGCGCCCCAGGCCGACGCTTTCACGCATTGGAATCTGCTCGGCGCGCCGCTCGACAGCGCGGGGCGCGAGTTGTTGCTCGGCGCGCGCGAGGAGCTCGCCACCGTGTTCGCGCTGCGACCGGAATCGCGCTTGTCGACCGGTGCCGCGTTCGATCGCGCTCGCTTGTTCGATGCACTGCGCTCGCACGCGCCCTTGCACCTGGCCACGCACTTGTTCGGCGCGTGCGGCGAGCGCGGCGCGCGTTTGGGCACGGCGAGTCTCGTCACGAGCGACAGCGAACCGGTGTGCGCCGACGACATCGCCGCGCTCGCGCCCGAATTGCCGATCGCCTTGTTGTCCGCCTGTTGGAGCGGCGGCGGCGATTTCGTCGACGCCGAGGGCTTGCTCGGTACGGCGCGAGCGTTCCTCGAGAACGGCACTCGCAACGTGCTCGTCACGCAGTGGCCGGTCGAGGACGGCGCGGCCGCGTGGTACGGCGTCGCCTTCCATCGCGCACTGCTCGAAGGACGCTCGCCTTGTCGCGCCGCAGCAACGGCGCGCGCCGAGATGATCGTGGCCGGCTTCGCGCCTGCGGACTGGGCCGCATTCCGCTTGCTCGGACGCGACTGAGCGCGCTCCGCGCTTTGAAACTTTTTCCGGGAATGACCCCCGAGAGGCTCAAGAGCCTCCCTCGCTCTCACCGATAGAGCGCGCGCCGACGCAGTCCCCAACAGCGTCGCCAACAAGGAGTCCCCGATGCTCTCGCCCCTGTGGTGCGCCGCCGCGCCTTTGTTCTTGCTCGACCCCGCACAACCGCTGACGCGCGATCTGCAACTCGGCTTGCACGTCACTTCGACGCACCTGAGCGCCGTCAATCCGACCGACGCGCCCGAGCTCCTGGTCTTCGTCGATCGCGACAGCGGCAACAGCGCGCACGTCGTCGTGCCGGCGCACGGCGTGTTCGAAGCGAACTTCCCCGCCTGGACGCTCACCGGACTCGAACTCACGATCGTCGCGCACGGACCGTCGGGCGTCGCGGTCAGCTCCGGCTGGTCGCTCGAGGGACTGCGCAATCGCTCGCAGGATTACCTGTGGTTCGACCTCGAGCACGAACACGCGCACGCCTGGGCGCGCACTCCGCACGGCTTCGAATTGCTCGATGCACAGGGCAATTCGCAAGACATCGGGCCGCACATGTCCTGCTCGCCGTCCGCGCCCGCCGCGCAACCCCACGTTCCCGTGGTGACCCCCGATGACGGAAGCAACGGTGATCTCCCGCCGCGTTTGCGGCGCGATCCTGCGCCTCCGGTTTGAGTTCGGCCTCCTGAGAGAGTGAGTCCGAGAGAGAAGGAGAACGGTCGCCGCGTGCTGCGCGTCGGCCGTTCTTCTTTGGCCTTCACGGTCGTGCGCGCGACTCGGGCGCTCACAGCGCTTCGGGCGAAGGCCAGCGCGTGTACAGCTCGGGACGGCGATCGCGCGCGACGGGAACTTGCGCGCGTAGGTCGCGAGCGAGCGCTAGATCGAAGTCGGCCGTGACCAGACCCGCTTGGCCGGCGCCTTCAGCGAGCACGACGCCGTGCGGATCGACGAGCAGCGAATTGCCCGGGAAATCGAGCTGCATTCGACGGCGGCCGATGACGTCGCGGCCGGTGCGATTGCAGGCGATCACGAAGCACTGACCGAGCACCGCTTGTCCGATCGCGAGCGCGCGAAAGTGCGTTGCGCGCGTGTTCGGCCACTGCGCCGGAATGCACAAGAGCTGCGCACGCTCGTCGAAACAGCGTCGCGTCAGCTCGGGAAAGCGCAGGTCGTAGCACACGAATCCGCTGACTCGCGCGCCGCGCCATGGGACCGTCGAGGGCGGAGCTTCGCCGCCGGAGAAGCTCGCCTCGGCGCATGCGAAGATGCTGGAGCGCGTC
>CAYHRR010000730.1:0-2007 GCA_964358875.1 uncultured Planctomycetaceae bacterium
ATCGGCCTGCAGGGCCGGCAGTTGCAGACGCTCGAAATGACCGGCGTCGAGCAAGGCCTTGCGCAGCTTGCGCAGGCCTTTTTGCGTGATGCCGCCGCTCGACCAGCCCGACAGCCGGATCATTTCCTCGCACGCGACGATCGTGCCCGACGAACCGATGCACGTTTCCCAACCGAGGCGCTTGTAGCGCCGCGCGATCGGCTGCAACTCGAGCCCCGCCGCGATCTGCGCCTTCTGCATGCGTTCGCGCGTGATCTCGCCGCCGGGGAAAAAGCGCATCGACCAGCCGACGCAGCCCATCTGCAAGCTGTCGGTCTCCAGCGCTTCGAGGCCTTCGCCGAGGATGCACTCGGTCGAACCGCCGCCGATGTCGACGACGAGTTTGCGGCGCGCGTCGTCGGCATGGGCTTGGCTGACGCCGATGTAGATCAAACGCGCCTCTTCGCGGCCGGAGATCAGCTCGATCGGATGGCCGAGGCATTGCTGCGCGCGCGCCAGGAACGCACGGCCGTCGCGCGCGCGGCGCAAGGTGTTCGTGCCGACCGCGCGCACCGCGCCCTGCGGCATGTGCGCGAGTCGTTGACCGAAGCGCTTCAAGCACTCGAAGGCGCGCTCTTGCACCTTGGACTTCAAGCGCTCGTTGTCGTCGAGGCCCTCGGCGAGCGCCACGCGTTCGCGCAAGCGATCGATGATCTTGAGCTGCTCGTGATCGAGCTGCGCCACGATCATGTGGAAGCTGTTGGAGCCCAGGTCGACGGCGGCGACCGTGTCGAAGGACACGCGTTTTTGCATCGCGGGGATTTCTAGAGCATCGTCGCGCGCGCCGCAATCGAACCGTCCGCGCGCGCGCCGCGTGACGGCGGACGCGAGCCGTCCATGTTCAGCGCTCGCGCGGAGCGGGCGGAGCTTCGCGACGCTCGACACCGGCGACGCTCGTGCCCCAGAAGGCGATCCAGCGCTCCCAATCGACCTGCGCCAGTTGCGGCGCTTTCGGCGGCAGCTCGAAGCTCTCGCGTTGCTCGGCCCACCAGGTCTTCCAAGCCTCGACGGAACGGCCGCGGTCGACACCGGTGAGCACGTACATCGCCAGGCGCAGGTCCTCGGCGTGGTCGTGCATTTCGATGAAGCCGATGGTTTGCACGAGCGCCAGCACGGCATCGATCGCCTTCTTCGAACGCACGGTCGCGAGCCCGAGGATGCGCGCGCGCAAGGTCTCCTGCAGCATCTGCGCACGAACGTCGTCGGTCAGGATCGCGAGCGCCGCTTCGTTGCCGTGGCGCGCGATCGCACGCAGCAGTTTCGGCAACACGCGCTCCTGCTTGCGCAGGTTCTTGCTCTCGGCCTTGTAGTGCTGCGCGAGCGCTTTGAAGGCCTCGTCGTGGGGGATGCGTCCGAGCGCTTCGATCGCTTCGGCGCGCACGTCGGAATTCGAGTCGACGAGCCCTTTGGCGATCCAGGCGATCACGGCGGGCGCGACGACTTGGGACGCGGCTTTGATGGCGACGAGCTTGTCCGCGGCCTGCTTGCCTCCGAAGGCGCGTTCGAGCTGCTGCGTCGCCGCGCGCACTCGATCCGCACTCGGCGCACCATCTTGCGCACGCGCGGCGAGTGCGACGACACACATCAACAAGCATCCGCCGACGCGCATGGCGCACAGTGGTACCAAACGCAGCGCGGCGGAAAAACAGTTGCCGTCGAGCTCGCGCGGCGACGGAATGGCGCCATGAACTCACGCGAACGAGTCCGTGCGCTGCTCGGCTTCATCGACGCTTCACCGTCGCCCTTCCATGCCGTCGACAACGCTGCGCGCGAGTTGATCGCCGCGGGCTTCGTCCAGGTGGACGAGACGCAGCCGTTTCCGCGCGACGCGCGCCGCGCCTTCGTGCGCCGCAGCGGAAGTCTCGTGGCCTGGGCCTGCGGCGCTCGGCCCGCGTCGGAAATCGGCTTCCGCGTGCTCGGCGCCCACACCGACAGCCCCAACTTGCGCGTCAAGGCGCGGCCGAACAC
>CAYHRR010000731.1:0-2002 GCA_964358875.1 uncultured Planctomycetaceae bacterium
GAAGTGACGCGCGCCGCTCAGGCCTGCGCTTTGGCGGTCTTGCGCGCTTCCTTGGTGCGGTCGACGGCGTTGAGCAGGCGCTTGCGCAAACGCAGGTTCTTGGGCGTGATCTCGACCAACTCGTCGTCGTGGATGTACTCGAGGCATTCCTCGAGCGACATCTCGCGCGGCGGCGGCAGCGTGACGTTGTCGTCGGCGCCGGCCGAACGGATGTTGGTCAGCTTCTTTTCGCGACACACGTTGAGGTCGAGGTCGCGGTCCTTGTTGTTCTCGCCGACGATCATGCCGTCGTACACGGCGGTGCCCGGCCAGATGAAGAACTCGCCGCGATCGAGCAGGTTGAACATGCCGTAGGGCACGGTGTTGCCGGCGCGATCGGAGATCAACACGCCGTTGGTGCGATGGATGGTCGGACCTTCGTCGGGGCGCCACAGCTCGAACACGTGGCTCAAGATCGCCTCGCCCTTCGACAAGGTCATCATCGCCGTGCGCGCGCCGATCAGACCGCGCGAGGGCACCAGGAATTCCAGGCGCACGCTGGTCTGCCCGAACGGCTCCATGTGCACCATCTCGCCGCGGCGGCGACCGAGGAACTCGATCAACTTGCCGGCGTGCTCGGTCGGCACTTCGATCGCGGTGCGCTCGATGGGCTCGTGCATCACGCCGTCGATCTCCTTCAAGATCACGCTCGGCTTGCCGACCGCGAACTCGAAGCCTTCACGGCGCATGTTCTCGGCGAGCACGCCGAGGTGCATGACCCCGCGGCCTTTGACCTCGAAGGTGTCGGCGAATTCAGTGGGCGCGACTTGCAGCGCCACGTCGCGCATCGACGCGAGTTCGAGCCGCGAGCCGATCTGGCGCGAGGTCACGAACTTGCCTTCCTTGCCGGCGAAGGGCGAGGTGTTGACGCCGAAGGTCATCGAGATCGTCGGCTCCTCGAGCTTGATCGCCGGCAGCGGCTCCTGCACGTCGGGCGGGCACAGCGTGTCGCCGATGGTCAGCTCGTCGACGCCGCCCGCGATGATCGCGATGTCGCCGGCGTGGACCTCGTCGACGGGGACGCGCGTCAAGCCTTCGAAGCGCAGCACTTGCTTGACCGCCGTCAGCGTCGCCGCTTCGCGATCGGGATGGCAGACCGCGACGCGTTGACCGGCGCGCATCGTGCCGCGGTACACGCGACCGATGCCGATGCGTCCGAGGAAGTCGTCGTGCTCGATCGTCGCGCACTGGAATTGCAGCGGCGCCGCGTCGTCCTGCTTCGGCGGCGGGATGTGCGCGAGCATCATGTCGAACAAGGGCTTCATGTCCTTGGGCGAGCCGTCGAAGGCGTCTTCGAACTTCGCGACGGCGAAACCGCTGCGACCCGAGCCGTAGCACACCGGGAAATCGAGTTGGTCGTCGTGCGCGCCCAGTTCGATGAACAGGTCGAACACTTCGTTGAGCACGTCGTGCGCGCGCTGGTCGCCGCGGTCGATCTTGTTGATCAGGACGAGCACCTTGAGCCCGCGCTCGAAGGCCTTGCGCAGCACGAAGCGTGTCTGCGGCATCGGGCCCTCGTGGGCGTCGACCAAGAGCAGCGCCGCGTCGGCCATGTTGAGCGTGCGCTCGACCTGACCGCCGAAGTCGGCGTGGCCCGGCGTGTCGACGACGTTGATGCGCGTGCCCGCGTAATTGATCGCCGTGTTCTTGGCGAGGATCGTGATGCCGCGCTCGCGCTCCTGCGCGTCCGAGTCCATCGCGCACACTTCGACCTTCTGGTTGGAGCGGAAGGTTCCGGCGAACTTGAACATGGCGTCGACCAGCGTGGTCTTACCGTGGTCAACGTGCGCGATGATCGCGATGTTGCGGATCGCGGGCTTGGTCGTACTCATGGCGTCGGCAGCTCCGGTTCCGGGTGCGGCGGTAGTGCCGTCCGCCGGAGATTTGGGCGCGAGAGTGTAGTGGCAACGCGCAAATCCCTCAACCGCCGAGTGCCGCGCGCAGTGCGGAGGCGAACGCGGAT
>CAYHRR010000732.1:0-1985 GCA_964358875.1 uncultured Planctomycetaceae bacterium
TGTCCGGCGCGGTCCAGTGCCGTGCAATCGGGCAGCAACTGGTACAGCGCCTCGTGCGCGGCTTTTTGCATCTGATTTCCGAGCCATGCGGTCAAGTCGCGCTCGGCGTCCGCCCAGGAGATCGGGCGCGGGATGTCGAGCCGCGCGATCGGATCGAGTTCGGCGGCGATTTCGCGCGGCGTGCGGAAGCTCAACTTGCCGGTCGCGAAGCACGCCGCGGGCAGCTCGCGCATGAAGCGGAAGATGCCGGTCTCCTCCCATTGGTGCTCGCCGAAGGTTTCGTAGTCCATGAACAGCCCGACGAACTTGTCGCGCGGTGGCAGCTCGGCGAGCCAAGCGGCGAAGCGCTCGGCCGGCAGCGGGTACTCGGGCCATTCCTTGTTCGAAAAGCGGAAGGCGATGTCGTCGCTGTAGCGGTACGAACGCAAGAGCAACTTGATCTTCTCGCAACCTTCGGGGCGGTACATGCGGTGCGGGCTGCGCCAACCGAGCAATTGGTCCGCGCCTTCGCCGAGGATCGCCGTGAAGCCCAGCTCCTCCGCGCGGCGCGCGATCGCGTTCGAGACGACCAGCTCGGTGTTGCGGAAGGTCGTCGGCCGCACGCCGAACAGCTTTTCGATGCGGGCGGCGTGAGCGAGCACCTGGCGATCGAATTCTTCGAGCGAGACGAGCGCCGCGAGCGAATGGTGCGAGGTTTCGCCGAGGAATTCGACGCAGCCCGTCGCGGCGAGCTTCTTGAAGCTCGCGAGCGCCTCGGGCACCCAACGCTCGAACTGGTCGAGCGCCGTGCCCGAGATCGAGTAGGCGATGCGGAACTTGCCCGCGTGCCGCTCGATCAGCTCGAGCATCTGCGCGTTCATCGGCAGATAGCACTTCTCGGCCACACGCTTGGCGATGCGCGCGTTCTCCGCGTCGTCGAACCAATCCGCGCCTGCGCCGATGTCGAAGAACGTGAAGTGCCGCAAACGGAACGGCTGGTGAACCTGGAAGTAGAAGACGATCGCCGTCATGCGCGTGCGCAGGATAGAGATCGCGGCGGTCGAGCGCTCGCTTCGCGCTTGCTGGCAAAGCGCCACGACGTCAGCTGCGTGCTGTGCGCGCCGTACACGTGGCGTTCGCTGGCGCGTTGTCGCCCACGAGCCCACCTCGATACGCGTCGCGCGTGACAGTCGTCGTGCTCTCGTTCTGCGTCATCGTGCGTGCGCGCACACTCGAGGAACAACGGCGCGGCAGGCTGATCGCGTTTCGTCGGGACTAGTCGAACGAAACGTCCTGCTGCGATGGAGACATTGCTGCGGTGAGCGTCATGAGTTCGGTCGACGCCGACGAATTCGCGCGCAAGCTCGAGTACCACGAACAACGGGGAGGCGTTCTTGAGTTCGTGAATGAACGCGACGGGAAACCGCTGTACATCGCGGCGCAGTCGATGACGATCGCGGCCCTTGCGAGGGCGCTTGCGCCGGGAGCAGCGCGCGTTCGCGGCGAAGAGAGTGCGGCACAGACATCGCGCCGCGCGCATGCAACCCTCGGATCACCGCCTACTCGGCCCGCTGCGGACTTTGCAGTCCCGTGCTCGCATCCCTGTTTGGCGCGATCAGGCCCAGCTGACGCAGTCGAGCGCGTGCCAAGGAAGGACGTCGATCCCTTCGATCTGAATCCGACGATCGCCTGCGTAGACGACTCTGCGTTCGACACGGCGCGGGATGATGGGCGCGGCTTTCAGAAGCGCCTCGAAGGCAGCGAAGCGCGCTGCTAGGTCAAGCGGCGCCGTCTGGCCGGCCTTGACCTCGAGCGCGATGGGATCGAGCGCCTTCTCCACGACGAGATCGATCTCCGCGCCGCGCGCGTCGCGATAGAAGGCGAGGTCGGTGGGCAGGCCGCGATTCCAGCGCCACTTCAGCACTTCGGTCACCACCCAGTTCTCGAACAGTGCGCCGCGCAGCGGATGGAACGCGAGATCCTCGCGTCCGCGTAGCCCGAGCAAG
>CAYHRR010000733.1:0-1977 GCA_964358875.1 uncultured Planctomycetaceae bacterium
GGCCGAGGGCGTGCTTCATGGAGATGGCGTTGTTTGCGATGAAGGGAGGGAGGAGTCAGAAACCCCGAGGTGCGTCGGCCCGGGGCGCGGGCCGAGGTGCCTGAGGTTGCTCGTTGGGTTGCGCAGGATCCTGCGGCGCTGCGCGCGAGGGCGCGGCGCGACGACGACCACGCGGTTCGGCGTCTTGCTGCGTTTCGCGCTGCGGATTCGGCTGAGGCGCGAGGTCGCCGGGCGCGCTCGGCGTCGCGCCGCGACGACGCTCGTCGGCTGCTCCGTCGCGCGGCTGCGGTGCGGAGCCGCGAGGTCCGAACAGCAGCGCCGGCATTCCGCGCGCGCCGCGTTGTCGGCCGCGCCCGTTCTGACCAGGGCGCGAATGCGGAGCCTGCACGCCGTCGTCGGTGCGCGGCGTTGCTCCATCGAACTCGGGTTGTCCTTGGGCGTCGCCTCGCGGAGCGCCGCGTTGTTGCCCGCGAGCGTCGTGACGAGCACGCGGAGGCTGAGGCTGCGCGTCATCATCGCGCTGCGCGTCATCATCGCGCGGCGCGGTGCGTTCGGAGCGCTGCGCGTCGTCATCGCGCTGCGCGCCACGGTCGGAGCGCCGCGGTGCGAAGGGAGTGCGGTGTTGTCCTTGCCGCATGCGCGGCGCGTCGGCGCGTTCTTCGCGCGGATCGTTGTCGCGCCCGTCTTGTCGGCGCGCTCGATCTTGGTCGTGTGCGCGAGGATCCGGCCGCATTTCGTCCGCTGCACGACCGCGCCGGCCGTCGAATTGGGCAGGACCTCGGCCTTGTTCCCGCGCGCCATCGCCGCGCGCACCGCCTTGGTCGCGACCTTGCGGCGCGAACGGCATGCGCTGCGCACCGCGCTCGAATCCACGACCGCGCGCCTGCTCCCCACCTCCTGCGAAAGGCGGACCTGCTGCGCCGTCGTTGCGCTCGAACGGCTGGAATTGCGGCCCGCGCTCGCCAGGCGCGAACGGCTGCGCTCGTCCACGCATGTGCGGAGCCACGCCGCCGCGCTGCTGTTGCGGAGCGAAGTCACCGCGCTGCCGCTCGGGCGCGCGCTGTCCACCATGTTGCGGCGTCGCATCGCGTTGCGTTTGCGGCGCGAACTCGCCGCGTCGTTGTTGCGGGACGAATTCGCTGTCGTGTCGTTGCGGCGGAAACTCGCCGTCTTGTCGACGAGGTGCGAATCCGCCGCGCTGTTGTGCTGCGCCACCGCGTTGCGTTTGCGGTGCGAGCTCGCCGCGGCGTTGCTGCGCGGCCAATTCACCGTCGCGGCGTTGCAGACGGAACTCGCCGTCTTGCTGATGCGGCGCGAACTCGCCGCGTTGTGCTCCGAACTGTTGCGCGAAGGGCGGAGCATCGTCGCCGTGTCGTCGTTGCGAGTCGGGGCCGCCCATGGGTTCTCGCTGAGGACCCGCGCCACGCTGCGCCATCACGCTGTGCTCATGGCCGCCCACGAAACCACGCTCGCCATGCTGCGCGTGTCCGGCGCAACCGAAGCTCGCGGCGATCAAAAACAAACTCGTGATGCGGTACTGCATGGCGCTCGTGCCTCCGGGGAGAACTCTCGCTGGCCCGAAGCATCGTTGGCTGACCTTTCGCATCCCTGAAGGCCGCAAAAAAAAGTGAAAGCCCGGCGCGCGCTCGCGGCGAGCCGCACGCTTCAGGTCCGCGCAAGGATTGCGCTCGATCCTCTCCGCGATGGACAATCCGACGCCGCCGGCTAGGCCGTCGCTCGCTACGCCGTCGCACGCTACGCCGTCGCACCACCGCACCGCCGTGACCCACCGCATCCTGTTAGTCGAAGACGACGAGAAGCTCGGCGCGCAGATCGTCTCGCACTTGCGCGAGGCCGGACTCGCGCCGCATTGGATGCAGCGCGGCGACGAAGCCCTGGGCGCCAATGCGCGCGACTACGAGCTCGTGATCCTCGCCTTGATGTTGCCGGGCGCCTTCGGCCTCGACGTGCTCAAGC
>CAYHRR010000734.1:0-1974 GCA_964358875.1 uncultured Planctomycetaceae bacterium
GACGGCTCGACCTGCCGCGACTGTTCAAGCCCGTGCGTGCCGCTGTGCTCGTCGCTTGCGCCGACGAGGCCATCGCAGATCAGCGCGCCGGTCCCTTGCCTGCGCAGCGGGCGTCCGTCGTCCTCAGCGTGACGCCCGAGCGCATCAGCGCGCGCATTCTGCTCGCCGAGGACAACAGCGTGAACCAGCTCGTTGCGCGGCGCATGCTCGAGAAACTCGGCCACACGGTCGAGATCGCGGTCAACGGACGCGTTGCGTTCGAGCGCACCGGGGCCGAGCGCTTCGATCTCGTGTTGATGGATTGCCAGATGCCCGAACTCGACGGCTACGAGGCCACGCGAGCGATTCGCGCGCGCGAGGCCGGCGCGTCGCGAATGACGATCATCGCCATGACGGCGCACGCGATGGTCGGAGATCGCGAGCTGTGTCTCGAAGCGGGAATGGACGACTACCTGACGAAGCCGGTGAAGCCCAACGAACTCGAAGCCGTGCTGGCGAGGCACCTCGCGGCGCGCGCGTGAACGTGTCGGTGCGGCGCGCGCCTAGACTGTCGCGCGCATGCACACATCGATTTCGCTTTGCGTCGCCGTCCTAGCACTCGTGTCGAGCGCGCACGCCGCGCAGGTCCAGGCTCCTGTAACGCTTGCGCCGTTGCCGCTGTCGCCGTTGCCGAGCGCACGCCAACTCGCCTGGAGCGAGCTCGAGTTCTACGCCTTCGTCCACTTCAACATGGACACCTTCACCGATCGCGAATGGGGCGAAGGCAACGAGGATCCGAAGCTTTTTGCGCCGACAGCGCTCGACTGCGCTCAATGGGTGCGCGTCGCGAAGTCGGCCGGCATGAAGGGCATCATTCTCACGGCGAAGCATCACGACGGCTTCTGCTTGTGGCCGTCGAAGTTGACCGAGCACGACGTCGCCTCGTCGACGTGGCTCGAAGGCAAGGGCGACGTGTTGCGCGAACTGTCGGATGCTTGTCGCGCGCAAGGGTTGAAGTTCGGCGTGTACGTCTCGCCTTGGGATCGCAACCAAGCGAGCTACGGCGACTCGCAGCGCTACAACGACTACTTCGTCGGTCAACTCGAAGAAGTCCTGTCGAACTACGGCGAAGTCTTCGAAGTGTGGTTCGACGGCGCGTGCGGCGAAGGCCCGAACGGCAAGCAGCAGGTCTACGACTGGCCGCGCTTTCGCGAGACGGTGCGGCGTCTGCAACCGAACGCGGTGATGTTCAGCGACGTCGGACCGGACGTGCGTTGGATCGGCAACGAGCGCGGCAGCGCGGGAGAGACGTGTTGGTCGATGATTTCGCCCGAGGGCTTCGAGCCGGGCGCGAAGGCGCCGACGGTCGAGGTGCTCAACAGCGGGCTCGAGCACGGAAGCGCTTGGATTCAAGGCGAATGCGACGTGTCGATCAGGCCGGGCTGGTACTACCACGCGAGTCAGGACGGCGAGGTGAAGTCCGTCGAGCAGTTGCTCGAGCTGTGGTACGCGTCCGTCGGACGCAACGCGGCGTTGCTGCTGAATCTGCCGGTCGATCGACGCGGCCTCGTGCACGAGAACGACGCGGCGCGACTGCTCGAGTTCAGGGCGGCGCGCGAGGCGCTGTTCGCGAAGGACTTGGTGCGCGGGGCGCAGGCGAGCGCGACCGACTTCCGCGGTCGTGACCCGAGATTCGCGGCGTCGAAGGCGGTCGACGGCGATCCGAAAACCTATTGGGCTGCCGAGGACGGCGTGCTCAACGCGTCGCTGCGAGTGAAGCTCGACCCGGCGGGGCTCGTCGATCATGTCGTTCTCGGCGAGGCGCTCGAACTCGGCCAGCGAGTGAAGCGCTTCCGCGTCGTCGTGCGTGACTCCGACGTGGACGTGCCGGTCGCCGAAGGCACGACCATCGGCCGCAAACGCATCCTGCGCTTCGCGCCCGTGCGCGGCGACGACGTCATCGTGTTCATCGATGACGCGCGCGCCGCGCCGACG
>CAYHRR010000735.1:0-1969 GCA_964358875.1 uncultured Planctomycetaceae bacterium
CTCGACCTTCAAGGCCAATTCGTAGGCCGCGACGGCGAGGCGCAGCTCACCGTGTGCGAGGTAAACGTCGCCGAGCAGCCGATGGACCGGCCACGCGCGGGAGGGCGGATCGTTCGCGTACTCGTTGGCCTCGCGCGCAGCACGTTCAGCCTCGGCGGCGGCGCCGAGCAAGCGCGCGGCTTCGAGGATGTTGCCCTCAGCAGCGGCGACGAGGCCTTCGGCCAGATCTACGTCAGGCTGGGCGTGCTTCTTCGCGTCGGGGTCCTTCTCCTCGAGCGCTGTGAGCGAGGCTTTGAACTCGTCGAAGCGCGCGCGCGCGTCCACCGCCTTGCCGAGTCCGGCGTAGGCCAAGGTCTCGACCCAGGCCTTCGCGCTTTGGTCCGTGGGTTCGTCGCGCCAGGGGATCGAGTCCTTGGCGAGGATCGTGTCCCAGCGCTCGAACTTCACGAGCCCGCGCACGAGCGCGGACAGGCCGAACTCGTAGGTCTCGTCGCCTTCCTCGTTCTCGGGCTGCGGATTGCGCGGCGCGTCCATCATTGTGCGAGCACCCAGACGCGCGGCTTGCTCCATCCCGAGCTGCTCTTGGATGTAGCAGAGGTAGTCGCGGTTGTGCGCGAAGTTCCAAGTCTCGAAGGGCAGCGCGAGGCGCTCGTTCATGTAGCGCAGCTCGACGCGTGTCGCCGAGTCCATGCTGATCGCCGCTTCGTGCCACATGCCGAGCTTCGTGTAGTTGTGGCCCGGCATGTGATTGGCGTGACCGATGTTCGGCGCCGCCGGCCCGTAGCGCACGCAGCTCGGCAAGCCCTGCTCCGTCGCGATGCCGTCCCAGTTGTGGATGCGGTAGTGGTGCGCGCCCGGATGGTCCGGTTCCTTCGCGAGCACTTCGCGCAGCACCATCTCCGTGCCGAGCGCTGCGTCGGGCCGGATGGCGAACAGCGCGTAGAGCGCCTTGGCCTCGATGTCGTCGGGGAACTTCAGCGAAATCTGCTGCAGCTCGCGCGCGAGAGCTGCATTGGGCTTTTCCGTCTCGTCGTCGAAGCCCTCGACCCAGGCCTCGATGTACATGCGTTCGCGCTCGCTGACGCTGCCCTTGCGGCGCACCGCCTCCTTGAGGAAGTCGCGATAGCGCTTGAGCGCCGTCTCGTTCACCGGACCAAAGCTCGCGAACCAGTTCATGCCGCAGCGCGCGAGGCCCCAGTAGGCCATCGCACAATCCGGATCGAGCTTGATGCACCAGCGGAACGAGCGCTCGGCCTCCTCGAACCAGAACGAGTGCAAGAGCGTGTTGCCTTGGTCGAACCACTCCTGCACCTCGGGCAACTTGGTCGTGATCGCGAAGTGCGACTTGCCGATGCCCTCCATTTTCCAGGGCTTTTGGCGCAGGCCCGTGTCGAACGCCGAGCCGTGCTGCGAGTGACCGGGCTCGTCGCCCGCGCGGAGCGGGAGTGCGAAGGCGAGCGGAACGACAACTGCGAACAGCGCGCGTGCACGCTTCATGTCGGAACTCCTGGTGGACGGATGCCCGCGGGTACTCGTGGGCAGGCGGCCTCGAAAGGAGACCTGCGCGGGATGCTAGCGGACACGAACTCCAAGCGCACGACGCGTGGGCGCGGTAGCGCCGACGCCGCGCTGCCATGCGCACGCCGAGTTTCGACACCGGTGGCAGAGCCGAGCGGCGACGCGCGAGCGCCGAGCAGGACGCCGACGCGCTTCTCTGCCGACGCGCGCTCCCCACAGGAAACCCCTGCAAACGCCGAGAAATTCTGCGTCGCAGCGGCACGTGCCGCGGAGCATCTCATGCTCGCGTGGAAGGAGATTTGAGTCCTGCACGGACCACGCTTCGAAGCGCGCGTGCAGTCGAAGGGCGACGCACGTTGCAGCGCTTCGCGGCGAGTCGACCACGGCCTGCGCCGTACGAGCACCTCGCGCGGTGCGAGGTCGCAGCCGTTGCTCAGGCGCATTCCGCGCT
>CAYHRR010000736.1:0-1964 GCA_964358875.1 uncultured Planctomycetaceae bacterium
GGTCGCGAAGTAAGATTTCCTATTAGTTTGATCGCGCAAGACCGACTCAAGGAACGAAGCGAAGATGGCTGTGTATTTGATGACGAAGCCGATCGGGGCTGAGCGCGAAAGCTTTGCGCGCGCCCTGGTGACAGGCTGTTGAGGCGGACACATGACCAGCGAAGCGGACCCCGCACTTGCGGCAACGGCCGAGAATCGCGAACTGAAGAAGGCGATCGCGGCGCTGCGGGCGGAGCTCGAACATGCGGGCGACCGCTCCGAGCTCGCCGGCGTGCACGCGATGTCGAACGTTCATGCCGAGATCGCGCAGTTGCGGAGCGCGGTTGCGGCGCTTCGCGTGGAGCTCGAACACGAACGCGCCCTGCGCGAGGAGGCGGTGCGCGATGCCGAATTCGCCGGCCAGGGCGAAATCCGTCAGCTCAAGGCGACGGTCGCCGCGTTGCACGGCGCTCTCGAACAGGCGCACCTGGAAGCGGAGCCGCGCGTGGACCAGGCCGTCGCGCATGCGAAGGAGGAAATTGCGCAGCTGCGGGCGACCGGCGCGGCGCTGCGCGATGAGCTCGAGCGGGCCCACATCGCGCACGAGGAGACCGTCGCCGCAGCCCAGGCGCAGCACCGAGCCGAGATCGCGCAGCTTCAGTCGACCGTGCGCGAGTTGCGTGCGCGGTTGCAGGCGAGCGCCGCAGAATCGCGGGGTGCGGAGTGAGTGCGGAACACGGCAACCCGGACAAGACGCTTCCGCAGGCGGAGCCCGTCGAGTTCCGCGGCCGGGCCGGCGAATCGAAGCGCAAGGGCAACGAGGGCCGCAGGCTGAGGCTGGCCGAGCTGCTGCTGAAGGTCAGTCGGCGGATGGCGCAGTGCGACTCGCTCGACGACGTGCTGCATACGCTGGTCGAGATGACCGCAAACGAGATGAATGCGGAGCGCGGATCGCTGTTTCTCAACGATCCGGCGAGCGGGGAACTCTACGCGCGGGTGGCGCAGGGGCGCATCAAGCGAGAGATCCGGCTGCTCAACAACACCGGCATCGCCGGCCATGTGTTCACCACCGGCGAGGCGGTCATCGTGCACGATGCCTACAGCGATTCCCGTTTTAATCGCGCGATCGACGAGCAATCCGGATTCACCACGCGCGCCATCGCCTGCGTGCCGATCAAGGTTGCCAACGGCGAGATCGTGGGCGTGCTGCAAGCACTGAACAAGCGAAAGGGCAATTTCACGCGGCGCGACCTCGAGGCGCTCCAAGCCATGGTCGCGCAGGGGACGCTCGCCCTGGGGACCGCCCAGCTCATCGAGCGGATGAAGGAGATCCGCGAGCAGGAGCGGGAGTTCGTGCGCGTGGTCTCGGAAGTGAGCGCCGAGATCAAGCTCGGCCTGCTCCTCAGGCGGGTGATGGGCGAGGCCACGCGGATGCTCAACGCCGAGCGCTCGACGCTGTTTCTCAACGACGACAAGACCAACGAGCTGTGGTCGGAGGTCGGCGAGGGCCTGGATTCGAACCAGATCCGGCTGCCGAACCATCTGGGGATCGCCGGCGCGGTGTTCACGAGCGGCAAGTCGATCAATATCCCGCACGCCTACGCGGACCTGCGCTTCAATCCAAACTTCGACACCCGCACCGGCTTCTTCACGCGCTCGATCCTGTGCGTGCCGATCGTCAACAAGCACGGCAAGACCATCGGCGTGACGCAGGCGCTGAACAAGCACGGCGGGCCGTTCACCGCGGAGGACGAATCCCGCCTGCGCGCGTTCACCGCGCAGATCTCGATCGCGCTCGAGAACGCGAAACTGTTCGCCGACGTGCAGAACATGAAGAACTACAGCGACGCGATGCTCGAGTCGATGTCGAACGGCGTGCTGACGCTGGACGAGTCGGGCAGGATCGTGACCTGCAACATGCCGGGCCTGCGGATCCTGCGCATGCGCGGCGACCGCGTCGTGAACCGCATGGCGTCCGATTTCTT
>CAYHRR010000737.1:0-1957 GCA_964358875.1 uncultured Planctomycetaceae bacterium
TCAAGTCGCGTCGTCCGTCGCGATCGACGTCACCGACAAGGCTTAGTCCTGGGAGATGGCGCGGCGGAGACTCGCCGTTCACTTCGAAGGAAGTGAGGCACCGGTCGTCGACGCCGGACAGCACGCGCACGGCGACGCGACCTCCCCAGGGTCCCGCGTAGTTGAGAACACGCGCCGCACCGACGATTCCAGCGACGGCGTAGTCGCTCACTCCGTCGCCGTTGCCATCGCCGATCATCCCGACGACGTACGGATTCGCGAGCGCGGGCTCGTCAAGCGGCGACAGCGCGGAGGCAACGCAACATGCAGCAATCCACAGCGGCAACACGCGGCCATGCTACGCAGCCGGCGGCGGAGTGCTCGGAATCACCGGCAGCATCAGGAGCGCTTCGTAGGCCGGGAAGGTGTGCAGCTTGAGCTTCGCGCGCGCGACGATCAGATCGACGCCGGGCGTGCGCTCGAAAGCCGGCGCGGCAGCGGGCTTCACGCCTTGGCAACCCTCGGAGCGGATCGTCGTGCGCTTGGGATACAGGTCGCGGAACGCGCCGTCGATCGAGCCGCCGATCAGGTTGCCGACTTCGACCATCGCATCCTTCGTGCCGCGTTCGAGGCTCTTGTCCATGCGACGCGTCGTTACGACTTCGTCGGTCATCATCATCAAGTAGCACGCGAACGTGATCGCTTCGGCCAGCGGCACGAGCAGCGCGCCGTGCTGCGGCACTCCGTCGATGGTCACGCCGAGTTTGAACGCGATGTGCACCTGCCGTTCGCCCGCGACCTTGTTCGCGCTGCGCGCGACGTCGACGCGTTCGACGACCAACGGACGATCGAGCAACATCGCGAGATCCTCGACGACCTTGTCGAGCGCGTGCTTGGCGAGCTCGGTGTCCTGCGCAAGCTGTGTCGATTCGACGCTGGTCATCGTGTTCTGCCCCTAATCCTGCAACGCGTCGACGGTGTGTTCGAGCACGAGCGACGTGCCGTGTGCGCGCACGGCATCACGCGGCGCGTTGTCGACGCGCGACGCGCGGCGCAACACGGGCTGCGGTTCGACGGTGCGCGTCGTGCCCGCGAAGTGCTTTTCGAAGCTCTCTATGAGCACGCTCAGCGACTCGCCGGCGCCCGCGATCAGCTGCGCTTTGCCCAAGCGTGCATGGCTTGCACCGTTGTCAGCCAAGGTAGGCCTCCAGCGCGCGGCGGATCGAATCCGGCGAGCACGGCTTGGTCACATAACCGTTCGCCCCGAGGTCGAGCGCGCGCTTCATCAGCGCGTCGCCGCCTTCGTTCGTGACCATGATCACCGGCATGCGTTCCTTGTCGTGCAGCGCGCGCACACGCTGCAAGAGCTCGACGCCGCTCATGTCGCGCATGTCGATGTCGGACAGGATCACCTCGATATCGGGATCGCTCTGCAGCTTGGCGAGCGCGTCGACGCCGTTGCCGGCTTCGATCACGGTCGTGATCGGAATCTCCGCGTGGCGCAGCATGCGCGCGATGGTCTTTCGCATCGCGGGCGAGTCGTCGACGATCAACAGCTTGTTCATCGGTGCTTCTGTAGGACGTAGCCGCACGCTGACTCACGAGGGCAAGTGGCCGCGCTCGTTCGCGCTGCGGCCATCGCTCAGGGGAGCCTGCGACTCTGCGCGCATTTCGGGTTGCGGCCACGGCGCTCTGGAGCCAATCGGCGCGAAGCACGCGCTGCCGTGCACGTCACGGCGTCGGCCTCGCACGCACTCCACGCTTCGTCCGCCTGCGCCGGTCCGCGCAGCGCTCACGCATGTTCGTGCCTGCGACGATTTTGCCGACCCTTGCGCGAGCGCCGCGGAGCTTCGGCCGTGACGACGCGCGCGTGCCGAGCCGCGGCCGGCGAATGCGCGGCGGCCAGCGGACGTCGCGGCTAAGTCGCTTGGGCGCCGCGGGCGCACGAAACTCGAGCGTCAGTTCCCGAGACGATCGA
>CAYHRR010000738.1:0-1953 GCA_964358875.1 uncultured Planctomycetaceae bacterium
GGTGCCGACGACGAGTCGCCGCGAGGAGTGCTCGCTCGTCGTGCGCAAAGGCGCGACGACGGGCGCAGGCGCTGCTTGAAAAGCGACGCGCGTCACGGAGTGTGCGTGGCGGGAACGACGTGCATTGGGGACGACGCGCGGCGCCGAGGATGGCCGCGTTCTCGCGGGCACATCGACGCTGATTTGCGATCGCTTGAGAACGCGCGGACCACGCGCTGCGTCTCAGACCTGAAAATCGCACTGCGTCGACAGTTCCACGAAAGGCGTGCTCGATACCCGGCCTGCACGGGTTCGAACTTGGTGCGCGCCCCGCGCCCCGACGAGTCCCGTGGAAACTTCTTCCCTGTTCCCACGATGATCTCCTCGATTCGCGCACGCCGCGCACACCGCACTTTCGTTGAGCTCGAGCCGCGCGCCGTGCATGACGCGCGCGAGCCCCACGGCGAGGCCTTCGACGAAGGTGTCGACTGGGACGCGCTCGCTCCGCGCGGTGACTACGTCGAGCACTTCAAGCCGTTGCTCGACGAGTTGTTGCTCGCGCTCGTGCTCGTCCCGGCCTTGCTGCTCGGCGGCGTCGTCGCGCTCGCCGGTGCGGTCGCGCATCGTTCGTGGCGCAAAGCGTTCTTCGTGCAGGATCGTGTCGGGCATCGCGGCCGCATCTTCAAGCTCGTGAAGTTCCGCACCATGTCGGAACCGAAGGTCAGCACGTTCGAATCGTGGAGCACCGGCGATCAAGCGCGCGTCACGCGCTTCGGCCGCTTCCTGCGCAGCTCGCACCTCGACGAACTCCCGCAGCTGATCAACGTCGTGCGCGGCGAAATGAGTTTCATCGGCCCGCGCCCGGAGATGGTCGAGGTCGAAGAGTGGGCCTGCGCCAACGTGCCGGGCTTCTTGGAACGACTCGCGATCAAGCCGGGGATCACCGGCCTCGCGCAGACGACGCAGGGCTACACGCCGCGCGATGTCGAGGCTTACCGCACGAAGCTCGCCATCAACCGCGAATACCTGCGCCGCTTCT
This sequence comes from uncultured Planctomycetaceae bacterium, assembly GCA_964358875.1. Classification (GTDB taxonomy): domain Bacteria; phylum Planctomycetota; class UBA1135; order UBA1135; genus CAYHRR01. The sequence goes on from CAYHRR010000738.1 coordinate 1,019, forward strand.
CGTTCCGCGCCGACGTCGCGATCTTGTTCCGCACGGCGGCGTGGATGGTGCGCGGCAAGGGCTGGAAGTGGAAGAAGAGCTCGCAGCCCTGCTGAACGAGATCAGCCCTCGAGCGGCGTGCGCTCCCAACGGTTCGAAGGCGCGCGCCCGCACAGCCAGTTGAACGCTCGCAAGCGTTCGATCGTGCGCGCGGTGACCAACGTGAACTGCTCGTCGTCGAGCGCGCGATAGGCGCAGGAGCCGACGGCGACATCGTCGTCGACGAGCGCGTCGATCAGGCCTTCGGCGTGGGCAGAGCGCGCATTCTCGCGCACGAGTTCGGCGTAATCGCCGAAGCGCTTGGGCGGTGCTTCGCCGTCTTCGATGCGCTGGCGCGTGCGGCTGCGCCAATACCAGAACGCGGCAGTCTCGCGCGCACGCTCGAGCTCAGCGGGCTCGCGCGGTTTTGCGCGGGCGAGCAGTTCCTCGGAGCGCACATTCGGAATCGCCGACACGAAGCTCGGGTCGACAGCGACGTCGTAGGGCGGCATTTTGGGCGCGATTCCGAGCGCGAACAGCAAGGCGGGCAAGGCGTCGAGGCCGGCTTGGGCTTCGATGCGTTCCGCTTGGAGCGCGTGCAGCGGCGAGCGAGCGAGGTGGCGCCGCTCGAACTCCGTCGCGTAGCTCCACAGTCCTTGCACGCGACACGCCTCGCTCAATTCGAGCGCGCCTTCGTCGAGTTCGCGCAACTGTTCGCGCTGCTCGCGCCCCGGCAACAAGTCGAACTCGTCGCGCGGAGGCGTCGCCAGTTCGTGCGCGACAACGCGCTTGAGAATCAACACACGTCCGGCGATTTCGTCGGGCTTGGGCGCGCTCATGGCGGCGAAGTCTACGCGAGGCGCTGCGCGCGCGCGGTCGACGGAATCGTGTCGGAGCGCGACATCGATGCGTCGCAC
>CAYHRR010000739.1:0-1952 GCA_964358875.1 uncultured Planctomycetaceae bacterium
CGCAGCGATGCGTTCGCCCGACAGGAAGCCTCCTGCGTAGAGCACGACTCCGACGACGACCGTCAGTAGGCCGACCCAAGACCAAAGTGCGCTGCCCTTGTTCACCATGACATGGACTCCATGGAACCGGTTGCGCGCAGCAGGTCGAAGCTCGCGCGTTGTACGTCGATGCAAGCGAGCACGTGCTCGGCCCTGGCGCGCGCGAGATCCGCCTCGGCGTCGAGGTAGCGCGACGTGGTGGCCGCGCCGCTCGCAAGTTGGCTGGCGACGATTTGCGCGCCCCTGTCCGCGGCGTGCAGCGCCTGCTCCGCGACGACGAGCCTGGAGCGAGCACCCTCGATCCCGATCCACGCGCGCTCAACGTCGTGAGCAACGGCGAGTTCGACGCTGCGCGATTGCGCGTCGGCCAGCAGCACGTCGGCGCGCGCCGAGTCGACTCCCGCCGATCTACGGCCACCGTCGAGGGCATCGAACGAAAGCGACAAAGTGAGCGCGGCGTTGGGATCTTCGAAATCCAAGCCGACGTCGGTGTCGTCGCCCCACACGCGCCCCTGCAGGTCGAGGCGCGGGCTCCACGCGCCGTTCGAGGCCCGCAAGCGCTTGTGCGCCGCCGCGAGAGCCGCGCGCGCCGTTCGAAGTTCCGCACGCTGCTCGAGCGCGAGGTCCAGCGCGGCGGCGTGCGTCGCGGCGGCAACGAGGGCCGTCGGCGTCTCGAGGCTCGGAGCGAGGCTCTCGTGTTGCCCGAGGGCCAACAGTTCACGCAGCGCCGCGAGCGCCAGGCGTGCCGCGAGTTCGCTGCGTGTGCGCGCTTCGCGGGCTTGGGCGAGCCGCACGTCGAGCGCGAGGACGTCGACTTCGAGCGCGGCGCCCGAATCGAAGCGCGCGCGTGCCGCGGACTGTTGCTCTTCCAGAGTTCGAATGCGCGCCTCGTCCGAGGCCTGCAACTCGCGCGCGGCACGGTGGTCGAGCCACACTGCGACCACCATCGCGATCAGCGCGTTGCGTTGCGCGGACTCGGCGGATGCTTCGGCCTGCACGCCCAACTTCGCCGACTCGATCGCGAGTTCGTCGCGTCCTCCGCGCCACAGGTTCCAGCCGACGGACAGGCCGAGTTCGGTGTTCGCGAGCGAGCCGGGATGGTTGAAGTCCGTGTTCGGCGCAAGCGAGCGCGCGTCGATGCTCTTGAACAGAAACACAGACGGCGCGTCGGCCCAAGTCAGCGCGAGATCGGCACCGGCCGTCGGCCACAGCGCAGCGCGCGCTTGGCGCAAGGCGGCTTCGGAACTGCGCATGCGTGCTTCGGCCAGGGCGAGCGATGGATTGCGGTCGAGTGCGACCGCGAGCGCCTGCGCCAGCGTCCGCACCTCTTCGGACGGCGCACGGGTTTCCCGCGCGAACGGCAGGCTCCGGAGCGCAACGGTCGGGCTCGCCACCGAGCCTTCCGACGCCGCGCAAGCGCTGAGCAGCACTGCCGTCAGAAAAGCGAGGGCACGTACCGACGACGGGGATTGCATGCGACAGTCTTCCTTCGGAGAAGGGCCAGGAACCTAGCGGATTCCAGACGAATCCCACACTGAACACCACGAGCACAAGTTCGAACGCCGGACTCGTTACGCGGCGCGCGAACCGAATTCTGCCGCGCAAGCCGACGGGCGCGCGTGCTCGGCTCGCACACGATCCGACGCTGCGTCGAGGAATGCCGAAGCGTGTCGCCGGCTATCCATGCACGAGCTCCTGCACGTGCGCTTCGGCCGAGCGCGCGAGTGCGTTCAAGTCGTAGCCGCCTTCGAGCACCGACACCAAGCGACCGTCGGCATGGCGACGCGCGATGTCGAGCAGCACCTCGGTCATGCGCCGGAAGCCCGCTTCCGTCAGCTCGGTCGCCGACAACGGATCGTCGCGGTGCGCGTCGAAGCCGGCCGAGATCAACACGAGCTGCGGTCGAAAGTCCA
>CAYHRR010000740.1:0-1949 GCA_964358875.1 uncultured Planctomycetaceae bacterium
CCGTTGGAGCACAGCACGACGAGGCGCTGCGACGCCGAATCGAGCACGGCAGCGCCTTCGTCACCCAACAAGCGCGGCAGGTCGAGATTGACCGCGCCCGGCAAGTGGAACGCAGCGAACTCCGCGCTCGGGCGCACATCGATGACGAGCATGCTCGACGCGTCCTGCGTCCAACGCGCAACTAGCTCCGCGCTCGTGATGTGGTCCGCGCCTTGCTCGACCGCCGCGCTCCAGGTCGGCGACGCCGTGTTCACTTCGACGGACTTCGACTTGGGATCGACCAACGCGATTCCGATGGCGAGGCCCATGGCGGACAAAGCCGCGAGAGGAGCGAGATAAGTGGTGTTCGTCATGATTGCAACTCGTCTCGATCAAGTGCTGCGTGAGCGCAGACGTTGGAAAAGGTGGACTCCGGCGAAGGCGCTCAGTGCCAGCGCGACGACGAGCGCCGTCACCGTGCCGGCCGACAGACCGAGCACTTCCGGCAACGTGGTCACTCCACATGCGCCGATGTTTTGCAGAGGCGCGAGCGTCGGCCAGTTGAACGCGTAGACGAGCGCTCCGCCCATCGCACCGAACAGGAACACGAGCGCGTCGAGCTTGCCCGATGCGAGTCCGACAAGCGCTGTTCCCGGACACCAACCGCCGGCGACGAAGCCGACACCGAACACGAGTCCGCCCACGATCTGCGGCGCATAGCTCGTTTCCATGCGAAACACCGTGCTCGCGTCGTACACATCGAACGCGTCGAGCGCGGCAAGACCGAGCGCAGCGGTCGCGAGCGCGCTGAACATCACTTGCAGGACGGCGAAGTCGCGCAGATAGAAAATGCCCGCGAGCTTGCGGCTCGAGCCGAAACCCGCGCGCTCCAGCCAAAATCCGAAAGCTAGGCCGACGAGCAACGCTGCGCTCCAACCGAGCGGCGTGTCCAGTTGTCCGTGTGCAAAGAGGTTCATGCGCGCCAGGCCTTTCGGAACAACGGTGCGAACAGGAAGCCGGCCGCGAACACCGAGCCGAGGAAGGCCCAACTGCCGGGCAGCAGCAGTGCGCCACCTGTGAGCGCTTGACCCGAGGTACAGCCGCCGGCCATGCGGCTCGCGAAACCGACGAGCACGCCGCCGAACAGCGCGAGCGCGAGTCGTGAGCGAGTCGAAAGACCTTGCCCGCGTTCGACGCCGAGTCCCACGCGTCCGGCGAATGCGGCCGAAATGAAACCGCCGAGCAACGTGCCGATCGTCATGAACACGAGGTAGTTCGCGAGCGGCGTGCCGTCGGCGAACCACGGACCGAGGTAGCCGTTGCTCTCGACAGCCGCAGGTGCGACCGCGTGCACTGCAACGGCCGCGACGCGCGCGTTGGCGCCCGAAGCTCCGAGGCCGACGCCGAGCAGCACGAATGAAAACAAAAGCGTCAGTCCGAGCCCGAAGCCTGCGACGTAGGGATTCCAGTAGCGCTGCGGCGTCGGCGTTTCGATGTGTCGAGTGGACATAGTCGTGTTGCTCACGGTTTCGATGTGTTGGCTGCGCGGTCAGCAACCGGCACTGCGTGGTTTGACTTTGACAGGCGCGCTCGGAGGGGGCGTCGCGGGATTCGTCGACACTTCCATCGCGCGCGGTGCGCCCGACTTGATCTCGATGTCGCGCCACCACTGCGCGGTACCGCCCGACAAAACACGCAGGTTCGGAGCGTTCGCGCCGAGTTGCGCGGCGACGGCTCCCGCGACGGCAAAGGCGAGCGTTCCGTCGCGATCGACCAGCACGATGCGCGCGCCACGCGGCAATTTCGCGACCGTGGCGGCGACATCCTGTGCAGCGACGTTGGTCGCGCCGGGCACATGGAACTCCGCGAACTGCGACGCTGCGCGTACGTCGATCAACGTCCAACTCGCAGGCTGATCGAGCAGCTCGATGGCAAGCGCCGCAGCTTCGATGCGCTCGGGCAACAGCAGT
>CAYHRR010000741.1:0-1938 GCA_964358875.1 uncultured Planctomycetaceae bacterium
GCCGTTGATCGCGCGCGACCACAGGTCGCGGTAGAGGTTCTTGGTCTGCATCTCGCGCAGTTGCTGCGGTTCGAGTTGCTCGCGCGCGAGGTCGGCGCCGAATTCAGCGACGGATCCCGCGCGTTCGACCAAGTCGCGCAAATTGTCCTCGACCATGCGCTCGACCAAGGCCTCGTCGAAGCCGAGGTCGCGCCCGCCTTGGACCATCAGCATCGACTTGACGGATTCGGCCATGCTCTTTTGGAGGATCTTCGCGCGCTCCTCGCTCGTCGCGCCGGTGTCGAGCCCCATGCGCGCCGCGTTCGCATAGAAATCTGCGGTGGTCATCGCCTCCTCGTTCACGACGACATAGACGCCGTTGAGCGGGCGCAGCGGCGGCGCTTGCGGTCCCTGCGAATCTTGGCGAGCGAGTGCGAGCAGGATGGCTGTGGTGATCATGGGCGCGGTGCGAGGCCGGGGATTGTCGAGCGCGAAGGCGTGCCCCGCAACAGTTCCTCCAACCAAGCGAGCGCCTTGTCGGGCGTGCGCCGGCTCAACGGGATCACGAGGTGCGCGAGTCCCGTGCGCACCGGGCGCAGATCGACCTTCGCGCCGGCGAGCGCGTGCTCGAGCGTGACGCGGTCCTTGAACTCGAGCAAATACACGTCGCTGCGGTACGAAACGCGCGTCAAGCCGAGCAGCAGCGCGCGCGCACGCAGTTTGAAGCTGTCGACGAGCGCCTGCGCCTCGGCCGGCATGCGTCCGAAGCGATCGCGCAGTGCTGCAGCGATTTCGTCGGCCGCTTCGTCGCTGTGGATCGTCTCGAGTTGGCGCAGCGTTTCCAGGCGCGTCGCTTGGTCGGCGATCCACGTCTCGGGCAGGAACGCGCGCAGCCCGAGCTCGAGCTCGACGCCCGCCGAGAGTTCCGCCTCGGTCGCGCTGCGATCGGGCGGCAGACCCTGGCGCACGCGTTCGATGGTCTGCTTGAGCAAGCGGCAGTACAGGTCGTAACCGATGGCCGCGATGTGGCCGGATTGCTGCGGCCCGAGGATGTTGCCCGCGCCGCGCAGCTCGAGGTCCTTCATCGAAATCGCGAAGCCCGCGCCGAGCTGATGCAGCTCCTCGAGCGCCTTCAAACGATCGCGCGCGATCTGCTTCATCGGCTTGAGCGGATCGATCATCAGGTAGCACCAGGCCTTGTGCCGACCGCGACCGACGCGCCCGCGCAGTTGGTGCAATTCGCTGAGCCCGTAGTGATCGGCCTCGTCGATCAAGATCGTGCCGGCCGCCGGGATGTCGAGGCCGTTCTCGACGATCGTCGTCGCGACGAGCACGTCGACGTCGCCGCTCGAGAACACGTCCATCACTTCTTCGAGTTGCTTCGACGGCATCTGGCCGTGGCCGACCGCGTAGCTCAGTTCGGGCGCGATCTCCTGCAAGTGCCGCGCGAGCGACTCGATCGTGCCGACGCGGTTGTGGAGGAAGAACACTTGTCCGCCGCGGTTCTTCTCGCGCAGCAAGACCTCGCGCAGAAACTCGTCGTGGTTGCGATCGACGATCTTCGTCTCGATTTCCTGGCGCCCGGGCGGCGGCACGGACAAGGCCGAGATGTCGCGCACGCCGGCCAGCGACATGTGCAACGTGCGCGGGATCGGCGTCGCCGAGAGCGCGAGCACGTCGACCAACGCGCGCAGCGACTTGAAGTGCTCCTTGTGCGTCACGCCGAAGCGTTGCTCTTCGTCGATGATCACCAGGCCGAGGTTCTTGAAGGTGACGTCCTTCGAGAGGATGCGGTGCGTGCCGATGACGATGTCGATCGCGCCCGAGGCGATGCGACCGACGGTGCCGCGTTCGTCCTTGCCGGTGACCGTGCGCGAGAGCACCGCGACCTTGACCGGAAAATCCGCGAGGCGTTCGCTGAACGACAAGAAGTGCTGGTGCGCGAGCACCGTCGTCGGC
>CAYHRR010000742.1:0-1931 GCA_964358875.1 uncultured Planctomycetaceae bacterium
TGCTCGAGAACAAGCGTGTGTTCGTGCTCAAGAGCGAACTCAACACTCAGCCGCGCTTTTACTACTTCTACGGCCTCTAAGGCCGAGGGACATCGATGCGCTCGATCAAGCTCTTCGCACGCTTCGCGCTCGGCAGCCTGCGGATCATCACGCGCGGCAACGCGTTGTATTGGACGTGGATCGCTGCGTTGCTGGCGATGATCACCGTCGGCGTTTTCGCTTACGCGAACCAGCTCCAGCACGGCTTGGCCGAGACGAGCATGCGCGACCAAGTCTCGTGGGCTTTCTACATCGGCAATTTCACGTTCTTGGTCGGCGTCGCGGCCGCCGCCGTGCTGCTCGTGATCCCGGCCTACGTCTACGAGTGGAAGCCGATCAAGGAGGTCGTGATCCTCGGCGAACTGCTGGCCATCGCAGCGATCGTGATGGCGGCGTTGTTCGTGCTCGTCGACGTCGGTCACCCCGAGCGGCTGTGGCATCTGATGCCCGGCATCGGGCGTTTGAACATCCCGGCGTCGTTGCTCGCCTGGGACGTCGTCGTGCTCAACGGCTACTTGCTCTTGAACTTCGTGATCGTCACGTACTTGCTGTTCACGTTGGTGCGCGGCCGCAAGCCGAACAAGAGCATCTTCACGCCGCTCGTGCTGCTCTCGATCCCAGCCGCCGTCGGCATCCATACGGTCACGGCGTTCCTCTACAGCGGACTGTCGGCGCGCCCGTTCTGGAACTCGGCGATCCTCGCGCCGCGCTTCTTGGCCTCGGCCTTCTGCTCGGGTCCGGCGGTGCTGCTCGTGTTGATGCAGTTGTTGCGGCGTTTCACGCGCTTCGAAATCCAAAGCGCCGCGATTTGGAAGGTGGCCGAGCTGATGGCCTATGCGATGGGCTTCAACTTGTTCCTGCTCGGAGCGGAGGTGTTCAAGGAGTACTACTCCGGCACCGAGCACCTGATCCACATGCGCTACATGTTCACGGGCGTCGACGGACACACGGCGATCGTGCCGTACCTGTGGGCCTCGGTCGCGGCTTCGACGATCGCCTTCGTGCTGTTCTTGATTCCCAAGACGCGCCGCAATCCGATCACGCTCAACATCGGCTGCGTGTTGATCTACTCCGGCGTGTACATCGAAAAGGGCATGGGGCTCGTGATCCCCGGACTGACGCCCGACACCCTCGGCGAGATCTACGAGTACGTTCCGTCGCGCGCCGAGATCTGCGTTGCGATGGGCATTTTCTCGATCGGCTTCTTGTTGTTCACGCTGATGGTGCGCGTCGCGACGCCGATCATGCTCGGCGAATTCCGCTTGGACACGACGGACGAGAAGCCGCTCGAGCACACCGAACCCGCGCATGCGCACTGACCTCGGCGCGAGCAGCACGCGGCGCCGAGCGCGCGCCGATGTCGCTCACAGGACTTTCCACCACAGCTCGCGACCCTTGCGGGCGCCGAAGGCGATGCGCGTGCCGTCGGCGGAAAAATGCGGCGGGCCGAGTTCGTCGAAGGGCTCGCTGCGCTTCGCGCCGCACACAATGCGCCAGCCTTCGGCGGTCAGGGCGGCGAAGGCAAGCTGTTTGGAGTCCTGTGACCAAGTGACGTGCGCGACGCGAAGGAAGGACTCCGTGTCGACACGCTCGGGGCCCGTTGAGTCGCTGCGCACGATGCGCCACTGCGCGCCGTCGATTTGATTTCCGCCGTCGGGATCGAGCAACGCGACGTTCGCCGTTCCGCCGGTTCCGGCCGCGAAAACGAGCTCTTTTCCGTCGGGCCGAAAGCTCAGTGCCTTGACCCAATCGTGACTCGCCTTGGCGCGTTTGCCGTCGCCGAAGGCGACACCGTGCTTCGCGCCCTCGCGCAACACCCAGGCGACCTGTTTGCCGTCGCGCGAAAGGCACGGTGCGACGGCGTCATCGCGCTCGGCGCCGAAGGTCTGCTT
>CAYHRR010000743.1:0-232 GCA_964358875.1 uncultured Planctomycetaceae bacterium
TCGCAAGCACATACTCGTAAGCAAACAGACACACGCGCGAGCGCAAGCATGATGACCCTTCTCGACGCATGAGCACGCATCCGGAAGTGCGACCGACGTCGGCTCTCTTCTCTGCGCTCTCCGCTTCTCTCCCTTAAACTCTGCGCGCGCTCGGGCGGCTCGGCGCCCGAGTGCGTGCAGAGTCGCGGGGGGGGGGGGGGCCCGCGCCCCGGACCGGAGCGCCCCGACCAAA
>CAYHRR010000743.1:242-1926 GCA_964358875.1 uncultured Planctomycetaceae bacterium
CCAATTGGTATTTCGACGGGGGCGGCGCTCCGCGCGGCCGACTCGCGACGCTCCGCGCCGGCCCAAAGCGGCCGGAGCGGAGCGTCGCGAGTTTAAGTAAGAGAGAGAGAGAGAGAGAGAGAGGCGGATCTGGCACCTCGCCTGCCTGCTTGCGCGCCTGTTTGCCTGCTTGTTTGTCTGTCTGCTCGCCGTTGCTTCTTGTCTTGCGCCCCGGCGGACAGCACCTCGCCGCTTCGGCGCTCCTCGCTCGTTCTTCACTCCGCGTGTTCGCGGTGCGCGCCGGCTGGCCTCAGCTCTCCGGTTCGGTGGCCTCTTTTTTTTCTTCGTCTCGCCGCACATCGTGCGGCGGGCCGCCGATGCCGAAGTCGCGCGGCGTCATGTCGCTGCCGAGCGCGCGCATCATCATGTGCCACACGCGCGCGTCGCGGCTTTCGATCGGTACGCGCGTGAAGACGCGTTCGATGGAAGCTTCGATGTCGCGCCGAGCTGCGGCGGAGAGCGCGATTTTGCCGCCGAGAACGGCCTTCAAGTGCTCGCGCAGGAAGCGCAGTTGGCGTTCGCTCGCCAAGCGCGGCCCGCGTTCTTTTTTGTGCACCGCTTTTCCGGCGTAGAGCGTGTACAGCACGATTCCGACTGCGCTCGCGAGGTTCAGCGACTGGTGCTCCTCCGCCGTCGGCAGATACGCGATTGCTTTGCACGCTAGCGTCTCCGCCGCGTCGAGGCCGTCCGCTTCCGAGCCGAACACAAGCGCGACGAGTTCGCGCGGGTCGTCGCACAGAGGTTGGAACTCGGCGACTTGCTCGCGCCAGTCGACGCGACTGCGTCCGTCGCGCGGTCGCGCCGTGAAGGCCACCGAGTGCGTCGTGTCCTCGAGTGCCTCGCGCAGAGTGGCGACGACGCGCAGCTTGTCGAGCACGTTCTCGACACCGTGCGCCATCATCGTGAAATCGGGATGCACGAGGATCGACTTGCGCAGCGGCGCGACGAGCACGAACTCGGCTGGGCCGAAGTTGGCGACGGCGCGCAGCACCGAACCGGCGTTGCGCGGCCCGTTGGTGCGGACGAGGACAACGCGCTTCATCGGCGCGCCCCGTCGCGACGCTCGAGCGGCTGCGCGTCAGCCATTGAGAAATTCGCTGCTGATGATGATCGCCAGGATGACTACCAATACGACCGCGTAGATGGCGAGCCACTTTCCCGACTCCGACCGTTCGCGAGCTTCGCGCACGAGATCCTCGTCGTCGTCCTTCATCCGCGGATCGCGGCGAGTTGCGCCGGATCAGGATTGCCGCCGGACACGACGACCGCGACGCGCAGCGGGTTCTCGCTCGTGCGCGACGAAACGTAGGGCGCCGGCAGTTTCTTGGCGAGCACCAGCGCCGCCGCCGCCGCGCCCGCGGGTTCGACGGTCCAATCGCCGCGCCGCACGAGCTCGCGTTGCGCAGCGAAAATCTCTTCGTCGCTCAACGTGACCACGCTGTCGACGAGCAGCCCGCAGATCTCCGTGTTGAGCACGCCCGAGCCCGGCGGGCACAGGCCTTGCACCTTGGTCGTGATCGCGTCGAGTCGCACGGCCGTTCCGCGTTCGAGCGAGAGCTTCATCGACGGCGCGCCTTCGGGCTCGGCGCCGATGATCAGCACGCGCGGACCGAGCGTCTGGCGCAGCGCCAGCGCGCAACCGGTC
>CAYHRR010000744.1:0-1916 GCA_964358875.1 uncultured Planctomycetaceae bacterium
CGACGCTGGTCGAGTTCAAAGGTGAGCTCGTACTCGCGCGCCTCGAGCCCCGCGAGATGGAAACGCCCGTCGGCGTCGGATTCCGTCTCTGCGACGGCCGCGAATTTCTCGATCGCGCGCTGAAACGTGCTCTCGGTGCCCGCAGCATCGAGCAACGCATGGGCGACGATCGTGACGCCGCGAACCGCTGCGCCGCCGCGCTCGACGACGCGACCTTCGATCACCGTTGCAGGTTGCAGCACGACGACGCACCGCTCCGAATCGCTTGCGGCGAAGCGCACCGGCTGAACGTTCGTTCCGAAACCATCGGCCTCAACGCGCAACACCGCTTGGCCGAGCGCTTCCAAGGCTCCGAAGCGGCAAACGCCTTCGAGATCGGTGACGCAGCTGTCGCGCGTCGCGCGCGCGCCGCCCAATTCAATGCGGGCGCCGGCGAGCCCACTGCCGTCGGGCGCGCGCACGTGCACCTCGAATCCGACGCCGCGCGAGAGCACGATCTCGGCTTCGACGCCGGAGCTTCCCAGCTCGACCGCGTCGGCGATGTAACCGCTCTGCGCTGCGGAAACCGACAGCACGCGCGCGGGAAGTCCGCGCAACGTGAACGAGCCGTCGGTGTCGGCGCGCGTCGCCGCGATCGCCAACGAGCGCCAACTGGCGCCCTCGTCGGCGCTTGCGCGCCCGCCGCCGCGCAGGTCGATCGAACAGGCTTCGACGTACGCGCCGGCGAGTCCGAGGCCTTCGGTGTCGACGACGCGTCCATGCAGTTCGCGCGCAGGTCCAAGCACGATTCGAGCACCCTCGACGCGTTGCGGAGCGTCAAACGTTGCGCTGTAACCGGCGAGCGCGGTCAAGCCGTCGGCGCGTGCATGCACGTAGAACGTCGTCGGCAATCCGGTCAGTTCGAAATGCCCGGAGGAATAGCTGCTCGTCCTGACCGTCACATCCGCAGCGTCGTCGTCGAGCAACACGGCACGATCCGAACAAAACGCCAGCACCTCCGCGTGAGCGATCGGCGCACCGTTCGTGTCGAGCGTGCTTCCAGCGAGCGAACACGCGCCGCGCACGCGCACGAGACACTGCGGCGCCGTCGCATCGAGCGCGCTCGTCGCAACGCGTTCCTCGTGCGCGAGTGAGGTCGGCGTGGCATCGACCAGGACGAAGCTGACTTCGGGGAAGGCCATGTCGAGCACGACGGCTCCGTCGAGACCGGTGACGCCGCGCGTCAGGGTTTCACCGGAGTGCATGCTCGCCACGTTCACGCCAGCGACAGGTGCGGCATCCTGCTCGCGCACGACGACGACGCGCACGCCGCGGCGCAACGTCGCGAGCGGCGCTTCGACGCGCTGCACAGGCGGTGCGACGTCGACCGTGTACGGCAAGTCGCTCACCGCCTCGAAAGCGTCGCGCGCGAGCACCTCGTCCATCGGATGCCAGAACGCCCAACGTGGCCATGTCACCAGGCCGACGACGACGAGTACGGGCAGCACCGCGGCGACGACCCAGCCGATGACATCGAGCGAAGGTCCCGGCAACGTCCCCAAGGGTCGCGCGAACGGCACGGCGCGTGGAAAGGCGAGCGGCAACAACGCTTGCGTCCAGCGCGCACGATCGGAGGCGTAGCGTCGGTCGAGTTCCTGGCGCAGCCGCACCAAGCCGCGCTTGATGCGCGTGCGCGCCGTCTCGGTCGGACACTGCAGCCGCCGCGCCACTTCGCGCGGCGGAAGGTCCTCGTAGAAGCGCAACACCAACGCCGAGCGGTACGGTTCGTCGAGCTGATCCAGCGCTTCGACGACGGCGCGCCGAGCGTTTTCGCGTTCGACGATGTCCGACGTCGAAGGCACGCCCTCAGGTCGCGCGGCCCTGCGTTCGCGCTGCTCGCGGCGATCGCGCGCGCGAAACAGTTGCAGCGCGTGGTT
>CAYHRR010000745.1:0-1909 GCA_964358875.1 uncultured Planctomycetaceae bacterium
ACTGCACCATCACGCCGACGATCGGCACGCTCGGGTCGACGACCGACGAGAAGCGCGTCACCGCGCGCGGGCGGATCGAACGCTTGGCGATGTTGAACAAGAACTGCCCGCGGATCTCCGGGTTGCCGTCGTTGTTCTCGTCGGCCTGATTGAACTTGAGGCTGATGCTGCCGCTGTCGACCAAGGCGCCTGTCGTGGCGAGCTTGAAGGTCGTGGTCGGCAAGCCCGCCGCGACGACGTTGCCGGCGAGGTCGCTCACGCCGCCGACGCCGCCCTGCAGCGTGAGCGAATACGCGTCAGCCAAGCCGCCCGGCAAACGCTTGCGCAACGCCAAGGTCGGTTGGAACGTGAACTCGCGCAGGTCCTGCGACGGCACGACGGCGCCGACGACGTTGGTGAACAACGAGTCCGTCGCGGCCGGCGAGTTGTTGCCGTGCTCGATCGTGAACGTGTCGAAGGCCGCGACCGTCGTCGGGTCGACCGGTTCGCTGAACTTGATCGTCGCCGTCGCGTTGGGCGACACGCCGAGGTTCGGCAAGGTCGTCGCGGCCGGCGCGAAGCGCACGAAGCACATCGGGAAGTCCGGGTCGGCGCTCAGGCCGTTGCGGAAGGTCGTCAAGAACTCGCCGTTGGTCCCGACCGGCGGCGTGCTCGGGATGCAGTTGTCGCACAGGAGCTCGACGCGGAACGGTCCGGCCAATCCGGCGCCGACCGAGCCCAAGAAATTCTGGATCACCTGCACGCGGTGGTTGGGGAACTCGAGCACGTCGCCGATCGACGGCGGCACGGCGCACTTCGCCGTTTGGAACATCACCGTGATGTCGAATTCGTTGCCTTCGGCGCCGCCGAGCGCGCCGGTCTGGGTCACCGACACCACCTGCGAGCCGAGGATCAGCGGCGCCTCGGTGTCGACCAAGAAGCCGTTGCTCGCGTCGCCGGTGATCGCGGTGCGGCCGCCCGAGCGGAAGGCGCGCAGCACGTCGAAGGTCGCCGACGTCGAATCGGTCGGGCCGTTGCCGTTGAAGTCGATCGTGCGACCGCCGAGGCTGCGCACGACCTCGAACTGTTGCGCGGCGGCGTTGCTGCGCGTGGGCAGCAGCACCACGCCGTTGGGCTGCGTCGAGTTGACCGCTTCCGGCAATCCGAGCGCGTTGATCGGCAGGCTCGAACCGGCGGCGTCGGCGGCTGACACGGTCATGTCGATGATCACGCGCGTCGCGTGGTACTCGCCGTTGACCAGGTCGCCGTGGTTGGGGTCGGGGAACACGCGCGCTTCATAAGGGAGCGACGGCGCGTAGCCGGTGAGCACCTTGACGGTCGAAGCGGTGACCGTGCCGGGATAGGACGAGCCCGCCACCGGACTGCCGCCGTCGTCGAGCACGTCGTTGAAGCGCAGCATCAAGGCCGCGTTGCGCGGCACCGCCGTGAAGGGCGGGAGCTCCGCCGGCGACAAGCTTTTTTTGAGCATCACCTGCAGACCGAATTCGACCGACGCCACGGCGCTCAAGAACTCGGGCGTTCCGCGCGGGTGCAAAATCGTCAGGCGCTCTTGCTCAGTGATCGGATCGCGCTGCAACTCGAAGTCGACGCCGTCGTCGGCGATCGAATCGCTGATCACGAAGTCGCGGAACACGCGCGTGCGCGCCGCGGTTTGCGCGTCGTAGTCGTAGATGTCGACCAAGCGACCCCAGTAGGCCTCGAGCACGCGCAACGAGGTCGCGCCGCCGCCCGCATGGTCCTCGACCACGAACGAGTAACCCGTCGCCGTGTTCTGCAACACCGTCCCCGGCTGCGCCGAAGGACCTGTCGTCGCGCCACCCCCACCGCCGCTGCAGGCCGCTCCCAGCGTCGCCAACAACAGTCCCAAACCCGAACGAACGAACGACCCGCACGGAGCGCTGTGGGTCGA
>CAYHRR010000746.1:0-1901 GCA_964358875.1 uncultured Planctomycetaceae bacterium
GCAGATCGAACGAGCGTTGCGCCGCTTCAGCCGCGCACGCGAGCGGGCAGAACGCCGAGAGCAGGAAATTGACGACGGCAAAGAGAAAGGAAACGCACGTTCGCCGAGAGGCGAAGGGCGGGGCATGACGACGCGTCATACTTCTACAAACGAGCCAGCCGCAAAAATTCCCTACAAGGAAGGACGAAAAAGTGCGAAAGCTTGGTGGTAGCAGAGAACGCCAGCGAGCCGTTGCTCGCCCTGTTCTTCGCCGCACCCGCTCAAGGGCGGTGCAGGACGATTTCGTTTTCGCCGCGGCGATCGGCTTCAATGCCGAACTCGATCTTCAGCAGTTGCAGGAGGGAATCGGCGTTATCCGCCCGCAGCACGCCGCTGAGTTGCAAGCTCCCGAGCGCGGGATCGGCGAGGTTGACGCGCGCGCGGCTATATTGATTGAACATCGCGATTACGTCCACCAGCGGCGTGGAGGAAAAGTCCAGACGGGGGACTCGCCATGACAGCTTCTCCGCCATTTCGGGCGGCGCCACCGGCTGAACGGGTGGCGGTGTCGTCACGCGCGCAGCTAGCTCGATTACGACGCGATTGCCGGCCTCGACCAAGACGAGTCCCGGTGACGACGCCGCAGGAGGAAGAGTCGCCGACCGATTCGACGCGGGCGTCGGCGCAGCAGGCGGCGCCTGCTTTCCCACCGCCACCCGCCCGGCCGTGACGAGGACTTCCACACTTGATCCGCTCAGTCGCACGGCGAACGCCGTGCCGACGGCCCGCGCTTCGACGTCCTGGGCAGCGACGACAAAAGGACGTTTGGCATTCTCCCTGACGTCAAAATGCGCTTCGCCACGGAGCAGGGTGACGCGGCGCAATGTGTCGGTGAAATTCACGGCGATGTCGGTTCCGTCCCTCAGCTCCACCACCGAGCCATCGGGCAGGATCCGTTTCGCCGGGAGGGACACCACGGCGGATGACCGCGACCGAGTCGACCCGAGTGACGCGCCGTCCCCCCTTGTGCGGATCGCAAACTGCCAGATGAACCCTGCGACGACCAGCGCGGCGAGCCCGCCCACGGCAGCACAAACGCGACGGCGGCGGACGCGACGCACTTCCGTGGCCACTTCATGTATCACGCGAGCTGTGGCACCTCGGTCGACGGCCCAATTCAACGCCGCCTCGCCCGCCACCACGTCGGAGCGTGGAGACTTGCGACCGGCTGCGGACCTGGATGCGCCGTCGTTGCTCATGGATCGTAGTAGCTGCAAACGCCACGCTCGCGCAGGTGTGCACCGAGCCGTTTCATCCCGCGGCAAAGATGCTCGTCGACGGTCTTTTCGGAGATGCCGAGTTGGGCGGCGACTTCCTTCTGTGAGAGGCCCTTGAATTTGCGCAACATCATGACTTCGCGGCCGCGTGGCGGCAGCGTCACGAGGCCTTGCACCAGCAAGCGGACCTTTTCGTCCATGCTCACCGACTCGGCGACACCCGGCCTTTCTTCTATAACGGACAGTGCGCCGAAATCCCCTACCGAGTCGAGGGGAGAAACGTGGCGGCGGCGCAAAAAATCGAGCGCGACATGGCGCGCGACTTTGAAGAGAAACGCCTTGGCTGATTCCAGCGGCTGGCCGGCACGCGCCTTCCATATGCGCAGATAAGATTCTTGAACGACGTCATCGACTTCGTGACGGGCATCAGGAAACGACTGGCGAAGATACGATTTCAGCGCCGAGTCATGCACATGCACGTGATCCTCGAACCAACGGGCCGAATTCGGATCGGCGGTCGAAGCAGGTGCTGGAGGGGGGGTGTTCACCACAAGAAAGAAAGATGCCGAATGAACCGTGAGAGTAAATCGCCCGACAGGCCAGCTGGTCTCTGCACCGTTCAACGGTCAAGCGTCGGGAAAGAGC
>CAYHRR010000747.1:0-1897 GCA_964358875.1 uncultured Planctomycetaceae bacterium
TCACCAGTCCGCCGCTGGTTTCGCCGTGCCCCTACGGCATCGACATGGCGACCAAGACCGAGTTCATCGCCACCAACCGCACGCCGCAGGAAGTCGCGCACGAAATCGGCGCCGATTACCTGATGTACCTCGATCGCGATCGCATGAACGAGTGCGCGCGCGCCGGCAATCCGAAGATCGAGAAGTTCTGCAACGCGTGCTTCACCGGCGAGTACCCGACCGGCGACGTGACGCGCGAGATGCTGAGCGCCATCGAAGGCGAACGCAGCGCTGCGCAGTCGCAGATCACGATGTGGAGCTGAATGTGCGCACGGCTGCGCTTGAGCGGATGGTGGGCGCGGTCGCGTGCTTGGCACTTTCCGCCGCGTGCGGAACCAATATGACGGAGATTCGATCCGATGGGGGAATCGCCGCCGCCGTGAGGAGCGGCCTGCGAATTCGAGCCCTCGATTGCGCCGGAGACGGAATCACCGACGACGGACTGCGGGCGCTCGACGGGAGCGAGAACGTCGAAAGTCTATGGCTGCGGGGCTGTGACAACGTCCACGGCACGAGCTTCGACGTCCTCGCGCGTATGCCCGCACTCGGATGCGTGTCGATCTGGAACTGCCCGCTGCAGAGCGAGACCGCCTTCGACTTCTTGCGCTCGACCGACGCTGTGAGCGAGTTGATCCTGTACCGCCTGCGCCTTGGCGACGAAGCGTTCGCCGACATCGCTGCCGCCAAGCGGCTTGACATCCTGCGGCTCGGCGAGATCGACGGGTTGACGGACCAAGGCATCGGTGCGTTGGCATCGGCGAAAGGCCTGCAAACGATCAGCATCGGGAGTTGCCCGCAGGTCACGGACGAAGCCATGGACGCGCTGCGCGCCGCCTTGCCGGACTGTCGCATCGAATTCGTCCCGTGACTCGGGATCGGTTTCATCCATCGGTGCCATGACGCCCCGATCGCGGACTGCACATGCAGGAACTCGAGCGCCTCAAGACGACCTCGGCTGAACTCACTCGCCTGTGTGACGAGTTCGCGGTCGCCGAACTGTCCGTGTTCGGCTCGATCCTGCGCGATGAACTTCGATACGGAGCCAGGCTCTTCCGTCAACTATTCGTCGCACCCATCCGCGCGCGTCGGCGCAACGCCGCGAATAGTTGACGGAAGAGCCTGGCACCGTATTCGCCGGCGGCGCTGTTCGCGCGCGGCAACGCGGAGGTAAGTCGCGGCGCTCGACGCGCGGGCGACATTGCGCCGGGACTCGACGCTCCTACCGTTGGCCCCGAGCGCGGCCGAGGCCGGCGCGCCGAGGTGCACGAACATGGGCGACGAACTCTTCCACGACCTTCCCTTGGGCGAGTCGGTGGAAACAGCGCCGGGCGTCGCTGTCGAGCGGCGCTCGTTCCTCACGACGACAGCGGTGCTGTTCGCGGCCGCGGGTTTGCCGGGGCTCGCGCGTGCGCGGCGGCTCGATCCGCGCCGCGACGTGTTCGACTTCGACGACTTCCTGCGCGAGGCGCTTCCGGTCGCCAAGCAGTTCGTTGCGGACACTACCTACGCGGGTCAAGCGCGCTATCTCCACGCTTTGGCTGCGCTCGCGGTGTTGCTCGAGGACGTGCCGCAACCCGAGATGACTTCTAAGGGCAACGGCACCTTCATCGGCGCGAACGAGGGCGGCGATCCGTTCAACGTGCTGCACTGGCGCATGGAGCCGGGCTCGAAGATCGGGGCTCACCCGCACATCTACGGCAACGTGGTGACGCTCGGTCTCGCGGGCGAAGCGCGCATCTCCAACTACGAGATGGTCGGCGCGCGCGACTTCGACACGAAGGAGGCCTTCGTCGTGCGCCGCACCGTCGAGCAATGGCTGACGCCCGGCGCGATCAACCTCGTCAATCTCGAGCGTGGC
>CAYHRR010000748.1:0-1889 GCA_964358875.1 uncultured Planctomycetaceae bacterium
TGCAGGTTGGCGGTGCGCGGCGCGAGCGCGGCTTCGAGCAGCTGGGCGCGCGCCTGTAGCACCTCGTAGGGCCGCAGCTCGCGCACGCGCTCGGCGCGCAGTGCAGCGAGGATGCGCGTCAGCGAGGCGCTCGAGTTGGCAACGTGCGCCACCGTCGCGCGCGTCTTGAGGTCGGCGAGATAGGCATCGCGCAGCTCCGCGAGCGGCGTGTTCTGGCCGTCGATCGCGCCAAGGCCGAGCGTCTGCATGTCGCGCGCGCGAACAATCTCGTGCGCCTTCAACTGGGCGACGCTGCGGTCGGTGCTCAGCGCCAGTCGCCGCCGCGTCCCGGTCGCGTCGGTCCACAGAAACGTCCACACCGGCGCGCCACGACCGCGCTGCACGCGGTGTAAGCGTCCATGGCCGAGTGCGCGTCCGAGGCGGGTCGACATGGTCACCTCTTGTCCTCAAGCCACTGCTCGACCGTCGACCGCCGCCAGCGCTTCGAGCCGCCGATCGTCACCGACTTCGGGATCTTGCGCGCCAGCTCCCAGCGCCGCAGCGTGCGCTTGTCGCAGCCGAGCAGCGCGGCCATCTCGCTGGCGTCCAGCAGCAGCGCCAGCGCCTTCTTCGGCTTCGGTTCGATGGTCGTCGTCACAGGTTTTTCCGGCTCGTCGACGCGACCCTTGCTCGGCGGCGCGAACAGCGGAAGCGAGTTCTGCGAGGACTGGTCGGCTTCCCGAATTGCCAACGCCGTCGCCTCCAAGAGCAAAGCGACACGGTCCCAAGCGCTCGCCGTGGCAGAGAGGTCGATGATCGTGTTCACGACGCGAGCCTCCCCTGCCGGCGCAGTTCGGCGACGACCTGTCGCTCGATCTCGACGTGTGCGGCGCGGTCGATCGGATGCGCAATCGCGCGTCGGCGGCCGGCGCGGGTAGTCGACACGTGGAACGAAAGCGCGATGCGACCTCGCCGCGTTCGACGCACGGCGACCGAGTCGATGACAACGACCCCGCCAATCTCCACGCGCACCCATCCGAGCAGGCCCGAGCGTCGGTCGTGTTCGGTCGCAGGGGTGAAGGTCACCCGCTCAACCACAATCGGCGTTGTGCTACGCACGGTCGCCCCCAGTGGAGTTATTTCCGCGCTCGCACTCGCTCTCACTCCTCTCTCCCCCCTTAAGGGGGGGAAGAGAAGAAGTGACAGCAGCGTCCCCACTCCCATGAGAGCGAGTGAGAGTGACTGAGAGTGATGAGAGTGACGGCTCCGTGAACTTCGACGTCAGGTGATAGCGCTTGGCCTTGTTCTTGCCCTTTCGGTCGATGTAGCCCAACTTCACCAGGTTCTGCAGGTGGGGGTTGAACGTTCCCACGGGGATGCCGGATGTCTTCAGCAGCGTCCCGTTCGCGGCGCCGTCTTCGTCGAACCCGTCGCGAAGCGCGCGGCAGATCGCGAGGTCGGCGTCGTTCAGGTCCGGGTGGCGCTCAACTCGCTTCGTTCCGTCGCGCTTAGGCACGAGTCGACAGCTTGTGGTCGGAGGTTCGCCGGCGCGAATCTCGACGGTCACCGTCTGCAGGTCGAACTTCAGTTCATCGAACGGCTCGGCCTCCTTCTGCTTCTCGCACCGGACTCTCACCTCGACTTCTTGAGGACCTAGCGCGTGCTTCTCGACCTCGATCATCGTGTCCGCGGCCGCTCGCAGCGCTGAGCTACCGCGCTCCATCGTGACCGGCCTGTTGCCGTTCGTCTTGGCGGTGTGATGGACCAACACGACTGCTGCGCCCGTCTCCTTGCGAAGGCGCTCCCACGCCTGAACGAATGCGCCCATGTCCATCGTGCTGTTCTCGTCGCCGCCGACGAAGCAACGCGCCAGCGAGTCGACGACGATCAGCACGGGCTTCTCGGCGAGT
>CAYHRR010000749.1:0-1885 GCA_964358875.1 uncultured Planctomycetaceae bacterium
GTTTCCATCGAGGGAGCCTTACGGCTCCGTCAAATCACGGCAGCATCGTCCACTGCACGGCGTTGCTGAGCATGGTCGTCTTCGGGCTCGGCGGATCGCGGTACCACAGTTGGGCCGCGAACACTTCACCTGCGAAGAGCGGACGTCCGAGCGCGTTGCCGTGCGTGTCGACGAACGCGAGGAAGTCGACGGCCATCGAGCCGTTGCACGTGCCCGGCGCGCCGAACATCGTCTGGACGCCCATGCGTTCGAGCGGCGACTTCACGCACAGGAAGCTCGTGCTCGCGCCCCAGGGATCTGCCTTCGGGCCGTTGATGCCGTAGAAGAACAGACCCTGTTGACCACCTTCCGCGCCGCTCGCGATCAGGTAGTAACCCGAAGTCGCAGCCGCGCTCGGCGTGCCGCTGGTCGCAGTGACCGGCGCGCATCCGTTCGTGCTGGTGCCCGAGGTGCAGTAGTTGAACGCGACACCCTGCTCGCAGGCGTCAGGGATGCCGTTCAGGTTCGTGTCGAATTCGCCGGCGGCGATTTCGCACGCGTCACCGATCGTGTCGGCATCGCAGTCAGCTTGGCTCGGATTGGCGTAGGCGACGCAGTTGTCGACGCAATCCGCAACGCCGTCCGAATCCGTGTCGGTGTCGGCGGCACCGCAACCGCACTGACCGGCCGCGATCTTGGCCGGATCGGTCGGGCAACCGTCGACGCAGTCGGCCGTACCGTCGCTGTCCGTGTCGGTGTCGGCAACGCCGCAACCGCACTGACCTGCCGCGACCTTGGCCGGATCCGTCGGGCAACCGTCGACGCAATCCGCCGTGAGGTCGCCGTCGGTGTCGGTGTCGGCAACGCCGCAACCGCACTGACCCGCGGCAATCTTGGCCGGGTCCGTCGGGCAACCGTCGAGGCAGTCGACGGTGAGGTCACCGTCGGTGTCGAGCGTGTCGGAGAAACCGCAACCGCAGATGCCGGGAGCGATCTTGGCAGCGTCGGTGGGGCAACCGTCGAGGCAGTCGGCGGTGAGGTCACCGTCGGTGTCCACGTCGGAGATGCCGCAACCGCAGATACCCGGCGCGGTCTTACCCGCATCGGTCGGGCAACCGTCGAGGCAGTCGATGGTGAGGTCACCATCGGTGTCGAGCGTGTCCGAGAAGCCGCAACCGCAGATACCCGGAGCGATCTTCGCGGCGTCACTCGGGCAACCGTCGACGCAGTCGTCGGTGCCGTCGTTGTCCGTGTCGGAGTCCGGCGCGGTGATGTTGAGCACCGTGGCCACACCTGCGGTCGCGTTGTACGCCGAGACGCGGATGTAGTAGGTCGTGCACGGAGCAACCGTGTACGTCAGCAAGCTGCCGAAGTTCGGCGTGGTGCAGCTGTCATCGTCACAGCCCAGTTCCGTCGTCGAATCGATCGGGCACGAAGCCGAGCTGTAGATCGAGATCACGGAGTCCCACGACGGGCCGCCGCAAACGTCGAACGTCGCTGAGCCGAGACCTTCCGAGGTCCACAAGAACCAGATGTCCTTGCTGTTGAGCGACTGGCACACCGTCGCGAAACCGCCGGTCGCCGGAGTGGCGAAGCGGTTGTCGAAGGCGAAGGAGCCGCTACCGGTGATCGCGGTCGCGAACGCGCAGTCGTCATTCGCCGGCGGAGGCGTCGGCGGGATGATGACGAACGTTCCGGTCGCCGTGCCGGTGGTGCTCCACGAACCGATACGGATCTTGTAGAGCTGACCGCTGACGACCGCTGCGGTCGCGAGCGATTCGTTGGCGCCGCAAGCGCCGCTACCGTCTGCGCAAGACAGCGCCGCACCGAGTGCGCCGCAGCCCGGTGCCGCGTCGTAGATCGCGATCACCGAGTCCCAGGCCGAAGGCACGTTGCTCGCGCCGGC
>CAYHRR010000750.1:0-1880 GCA_964358875.1 uncultured Planctomycetaceae bacterium
ATCTACACCATGCCCGACCAGGACTTCTGGGCGGACATCACCGAGAAGCGCTCCAAGCGCCGCGGTGCCGACCTCGCCGGCAGCGAGAGCCCCTCGGACCGCGCCCTGCGCGCCAAGCTGCTCGAAACGCGCATCCCCGGCCTCAAGGTGTCGGAAGAGGAGAGCCTCTCGAAGGTCGTCGACATCCTGCGCACGTTCACCGGCCTGCCGCTGGTGGTCGATCCGGCCGCCGATGCCGCCGCGACTGAGGCGGGCACGGTGTTCAACCTCAACTTCACCTCGCCGCTCACCGTCGACCAGGCGCTCAACCTGATCACGAAGACGGCCGGCGAAGGCGTGGCCTGGACCGTGCGCCACGACGCGGTGCTGATCACCACCAAGGCCAAGGCCCGCGCCAAGTCGACGATCCACAACCACGACGTCCAGGACCTCGTGTTCCCGATCACCGACTTCACCGGCCCGCGCATCGACCGTCTGCGCCTGCTCGACCAGATGCAGGACGACGACGGCGGCGGTCCCTTCGGCGGACTGGGCGAGAAGCACGGCCCGGCCGTCGAAATCGGCGAGCTCGAAACGCTGATCAAGGAAAACGTCGCCGTCGGTTCCTGGGAAGAGGAAGGCTCGATCGCCGCGGGCGAAGGCTTCCTGGTCGTGGTCCACACGCCGGAAATCCAAGAGCAGGTGCGCCGTTTCCTCAACGACCTGCGCCGCTTCCAATCGTCCCTGGTGACGATCGAATCGAAGTTCATGACCGTGTCGGCCAACTGGTTGCAGGAGATCGGCGTCGATTTCCGCGGCCTCGACAACCCCGTGTTCCCCTTCAAGGACATGGACGACGTCACCAACGGTCTCGAAGACAAGTCCTCGCGCGGACTCGACAACAACGGCCTCGGCGCCGCGTCGGGCATCCCCTCGTCGGGCTTCTTCTACAACGACGGGCAGGACGGCGACTTCAAGGGCCGCACGGAGAACTTCTTCGAGAACCCGCTCGGCAGCGCGCTGTCGAACATCGGCGGCATCACCACGCAGCTGACCTTCATCAACGACCTCGAGCTGTCGGCCATCCTGCGCGCGGTCGAGAAGTCGACCAACTACCAGCTGATCAACAGCCAGACGCTCTCGGTGCACAACCGCCAAGAGGCCTACGTCGCGGTCGTCAATCAGCAGGCCTACATCCAAGACTTCGACGTCGAAGTCGCGCAGTTCCAGGCGGTCGCCGACCCCCAGATCAACGTGCTGCACGAAGGCGTGGTCCTCGACGTGCGCCCGACGATCCACCACAACCGCAAGTACCTGACGCTGGAGATCCAGCCGACGGTGGCCAAGGTCGTGGCGCTGCGCACCTTCAGCTCGACGCTCGGCGGCAACACCTCGCCGGTCGAGTTCCAGTTGCCGGAGCTCGAAGTGCAAAGCGTGTTCACCACGGCGGTGATCCCCGACGGCGGTTCGATCCTGCTCGGCGGACTCTCCAACATCCGCAACATCGAGCGCCGCGCCGAAGTGCCCTGGCTCTCGAAGATTCCGATCGTCGGCTTCCTGCTCAAGAACGAGGGCTACGACGAGGAAAACAAGAGCTTGATGATCCTGATCCGCGCGCACATCACCGACGTGCAGGACGAGGTCGAACGGCTCGAAGGCAAGATGCGCTAGGCGCAGCGAGCCGCAGCTCCACGCGAGCGCCGCTCTCCTCGACGAGGAGAGCGGCGCTCGCTGCTTTCACCGGCCTCACGCGCTGCGTAGCCTCTGCCACGCCGTGAGTTCCCTCGAGGCCCTCTTCTTCGACATCGACGACACGCTGTGCGCGACGACGGCGTTCGCGCAGGTCGCGCGGCGCAATGCCGTGCACGCGATGATCGCCGCCGGTCTGCGCGCCGACGAAG
>CAYHRR010000751.1:0-1879 GCA_964358875.1 uncultured Planctomycetaceae bacterium
TCGCGACCGTCGAGGCCTATTGCTCGCCGCCTAGGGTCGAGATTCGAGCTGCGGACGCGGTGTTTCTCGAGCGAACCCGCGTCGAACTGTTTGCGAATCAACCCGGCGCCGAGGTTCGCTACACGCTCGACGGTTCGCTGCCGACGAGCGCGGCGACGCTGTACACGAATGCGTTTGAACTGACGCACAGCGCGGTTGTGATCGCGCTCGCGTTCCGCGAAGGTCGCGCGAGCGTTCTTCCGGCGCGCATGGCGTTCACGGGTTACACGCGCGAGAGTTTGAAGCCGGCATTGCACTTTTTGCGCGCGCCGGATCCGCGACTTGCGGTCGACATCTACGACGCGGAGCTCAAGGGTCTGCGCGATCTTGCGACGCGCACGCCGCTTTCGACGGTGACGAGCGATGCGATCGACCTCTCGCTGCGCCCGCGCGACGAAAATTTCGCGCTCGTGTTCCGCGGTTCGATCGTCGCGCCCGCGGACGGCATCTACACCATCGCGGCGACGAGCGACGACGGAAGTCGCGTCTCGATCGATGACGAGTTGCTCGTCGACAACGACGGTGCGCACGGCGCGCAGCGCAAGAGCGGAGCGATCGGCCTGCAGAAGGGCTACCACTCGCTGCGCGTCGAGTACTTCAACGCGGGCGGCGGTAGCGCACTCGAAGTGACTTGGCGCGGCCCCGGCTTCGCGGAGCAAGCGATCCCGCCCTCAGCGCTCTTCCACTGAGCCCCGAGTCAGCTCCGCGAACGCAGCAGAATCGTGCGCGTGTACAGCAGCTCGAACCCGCGCCGGCGCGCGTTGCCTTCCGACTTCGACCCCGGTTCCGTCGTGACGATGGCGACGTCGCAGCCCGCGCGCTCGGCATCGGCGAGTCGGGTCCGCAACAGCGCCGTCTGCACGCCGTGCCGGCGATGCGCGGGCAGCGTCGATGCGCCGCAGAGTTGCGCGACGCCATCGGATCGACGCATGCCGCCGCCGCCGGCGACCTGGCCGTCACGGCGCGCGAGGTAGAGGTCGAAACCGTCGACCTCGATGCTGTCGGAGAAGGCGTGCTCGAGCGCGTCGCGCGCGAAGGTGTCGTGCGCGCCCGTCACGACCGAGCCGTCGGGGTGCAGGAAGCCGGTGACGACGACATCGATCCAGGCGCGCGCTCCGCTGCGGTCGATGCGCTCGACTGCGATCGTGGAAGCTGCCGGCGCGGACGAGGCGATGCCCGCGCCGAGCGCGAGTCCGAGGACGTTTTCGCAGCTGACAAGGACATAACCGCGCCGCGTGAGCAATGGCCCGAGGGACGAAGCGAAGTGCGACGCGAGCTCCACACGCACTGCGGCGCCTCGGCGCTCGAATTCGCGCTCGATGTCCGTGAGCGCGTCTCCGTCGAGTGCTTCCTCGCACCCGACGATCTTGTTCAACGGCGACGCGTCGCCTGCATAGACGGCGGCGCCTGCGCCGAGCGGCGCGACGAACACGTCGGCGCCGTCGTTTCTGCGCACGATCGAGCGCGCCATGTCGACGACCAAACGTCGCTCGGCGGCCTCGATCCTTCGAACCAGCGTGATATCGGCAAACAGCATTGCAGTTCCTCCGCAAGCGCAAGGCTAAGCGCTCCGCTGCCGATTCACGCAAGCGCGCCAGAAGATAGCCGCGTTGAGTGCGAAGCGAAGCACCAGCACACCGCGCGCAGTGTGTGCGCTCCACCGCTCTTACTTAAACTCGCGATCCGCTTGGGCGGCTTTGCGCCCGAGCGGGTCGTGAGTCCGACGCGCGTAGCGCGGCGTTCTGGATTCTGCGCGGCGTCTGCGCCGCATCTTTCATCCGTGACGGCGGGGAGCATGCGGCGCTGCCGCGGGCGACTTCGCACGCGCTCGGGCGCAAGG
>CAYHRR010000752.1:0-1867 GCA_964358875.1 uncultured Planctomycetaceae bacterium
CCCACACCTCGCGGCCGTCGGGCGTGATGTCGAGCGCTTCCGGTCCGTCGCCACACGGAACCTGTGCGCGCAACCGCATGGTGCGCAGGTCGAACACGCTCACCGTGTCGGAGCCGATGTTCGCGACGAACGCATGCGTGCCGTCAGGCGTGACCGCGACCATGTGCGAGGCTTCCTGTTGCGTCGACAGCACGTCGACGACCTCGCCGCGCACGATGTCGACGCGCAGCAGCGCTTTGCTCTGCTCTGAAGTGACCAGCACGTGCTCGTCGTCGCAGAAAACGAGGCCGTGCGGGCGCCGGTGAGCACCGAGGTCGATCTTGCGCACGAGCGCGCGTTGCTCCACGTCGAACACGCTCAACGTGTTGCCGCCCTCTTGTTCGCCGTAGTCCGCGACGACGGCGAGGGCTCCGCGCGTCGCGACTTCGTGCGGCCCCGCGCCCGTCGGGAGCTTCGCCAGCAGTTCGTGGGTCCGCGCGTCGATCAAGCGCGCGGTCGCGTCGCTTTTGTCGAGCACGATCAGCGTTCCGCCGGCGCGGCACGCAGCGAGTTGAAGGACGACGGAGAGAACGGCGATGCGAAGCGTGCTTGTCTTCATGGGGCGATCAGCGTCGTTGCGGCGCCGCGCTCGCGCGGCATAGGATCGGTGGGAATGAGAGCCTACGTCGGAGATCCCGCATGAACGCAGTCGCTCCTTCGCGCGCGCCACGTGTCTTACGCGGCGCCATCGTCGCCGTCACCGTGTTGCTGCTGCTGGTCGTGCTGTTCGAGGTAGCGGCGCGCGCGTTGCCGATCGAGGCGCTTTCGATGGCGAAGCTCGATCCGATCGCGGCGAACCTGAAAAACTCGCGCATCGGTCCGCATCCGTACTTGGCCTACGCGGTGCGGCCGGACTTCGTGCTCGAGCCGAGCGCCAAGCAACCGCTGAGCATCCGCCACAACAGCCTTGGGTTCCGTGGACGCGAGACGACCTGGGAGAAGCCCGCCGGCACCTACCGCATCGTGTGCCTCGGCGGATCGAGCACCTACGGCTTCGGGCCGACGTCGAACGAGACCAATTGGACCGAGCGGCTCGAGGTGCATCTCAACGAGGCGCAGCCCGGGAAGACGGTCGAGGTGATCAATGCCGGCTGCCAGGGCTACTCGACCTTCGAGAGCTTGATCAACCTCGAGCTGCGCGCGATCGACTTCCGACCCGACCTGGTCATCGTCTACCTGACGATCAACGACATGCGCTGCGTGCTGTACCCGAACGTCGCGCACGACAACACGCACTGGCGCGCGGTGTGGCCGACGGCGCGCAAGGAGAAGCTGCTCGAGCTGCTCGAAAGCAGCCGCACCTACCTCGCCTGGCGTCGCTACTGCACCGACTGGTTCGCCGAACAAAGCGACATGGGCACATGGCTGATCCGTGACTTCGGCAAGTACGCCGACGACTTCCTCCAGCCGACCGATGTCGAGCTCGGCTACGCCAACTACGGACGCAACTTGGTCTCGATCATCAACGTCGCCCACGCGCACGGCGCGGAGGTGCTGCTCGTTCCCGAGGCGACGCGCATGGGCGACTTCGAGCGCTTCGGATCGAAGGACATCCAACGCGACGCCTTCGCGCGCTTGTGCGCGATCGAGGAACAGATCGCCGTCGAGCGCAGCGTGCCCTTCACGCGGAGCGCGCGCAGCGTGCTCGAAGCCGAAGCGGCGCGCCAAGCGCCGGAGTACGTCGAGCACCCCAAGGTCGATGCCAACGGCAAGCCGATGAAGGACGGCATCTTCACCAACGAAGTCCACATGACCGACGCCGGTTGCGACCTGCTCGCCAAGACGCTCGCCGACGCGATCCTCGGCATGAAACTGGTCCGCTGAGCAA
>CAYHRR010000753.1:0-1867 GCA_964358875.1 uncultured Planctomycetaceae bacterium
CGGCGGCACGTTCGAGAAATTCGTCAGCGGCAAGCCCTTTCCCGTCACCGATGTCGCGATCGGCCGCGACGGCGCGATGTACGTGACGACCGGCGGGCGGCGAACGCAGTCGGGGCTGTATCGCATCACATGGACCGGCGCTGTCGAGCCCGATGCGCAAGTCGCTGCGCGCGATGCCGCCATCGATGCGGCCGCGTCGGAGCGCGCGCTGCGGCGCGAACTCGAGACTGCTGCGATCGACGTCGAACATCGCGACGACTTCGGACGCGCAGTGAGCGGAATGTCGGCAGCGCGGCAACTCTCGTCAACCGATCCGTTCCTACGCAACGCTGCGCGCATCCTGTGCGAGCAACTGCCTGCGGACGATTGGTTCGGACAAGCCGGTGATCGAGATTCCCCGACCGCACTCGTCGCGCTTCTGCACAACGACGGGCCGCGCCATCGCAACACCGTGTTGCTCGCGCTGGGACGAATCGATTGGGCGAAGCTCGATGAAAGCGCGTGCATCGCGTACCTGCGCGTCGCGCAACTCGCGCTGTTGCGCGGCGGCGATTTCGACGCGGGAACGCTCGGGAGTTTGCGCCGGCAATTCGCGGCCTTGTATCCGCGCGGCGCGCGCGACGCCGACAGCGAACTCGTGCGTTTGCTCGCGTACCTCGACGAGCCTGCGATTCTCGCGCCGAGCCTTGCTGTGCTCGCGAGCGACGCGACTCAGGAGGAGAAAATCCACTACGCGCGCTGCGCGAGCATCGTGAAGTCGGGCTGGTCGCCCGAGACACGTCGGCAGTTCCTCGAACGCGTCGATGCGTTGCGCGCGAAGGCCGTCGGAGGTGCGAGCCTCACGAAGTTCGTCGACGAGATCCGCGCGCGCTTCGTCGACGGCCTGGCGCCCGAGGAACGCAGCGCGCTCGGAAGTCTGGTGTCGAGTCCGAACACGAAGTCGACGGCCGCAGCGATCGCCGCACCCTTCGTGCAGCGCTGGACGCGCGACGAATTGCTCGCGCTGATGCAACCGCCGACGGAAACGCGCTCGCACGCCGACGGCGCCGCGGTTTTCGCAAAGGCGCGCTGCAGCGAGTGCCATCGCTTCGACGGCGCGGGCGGAGCGACGGGCCCCGACCTCACCGGCCTCGGCTCGCGCTTCTCGCGCGCGGACTTGCTCGAAGCACTGCTCGAACCGTCGAAAACGATCCCCGATCAGTTCCAGGACATCGAGGTGCTCACGAAAGAAGGCGACTTGCACGTCGGCCGCATCGAAAGCGAGCGCGACGGCGTGCTCGCGCTGCGCCGCCTGCCGCCGACGGAGGACGTGGTCGAGATCGCGCTCGCTGATATCGCCACGCGTCGCGCTCATCCGCTGTCGCGCATGCCCTCGGGCACGCTCGACGTGTTGACGCACGAAGAGATCGCCGACCTGTTCACGTACGTCCTAACGGGAGCGGCAGCGAAGTAGTACGGAGCCAGGCTCTTCCGTCAACTATTCGCGCATCGAAACGAACAAGGCCTGCGCGCGGCGCGAATAGTTGACGGAGGAGCCAGGCTCCGTATCGCGAATAGTTGACGGAGGAGCCAGGCTCCGTATCGCTAGCCTGTTGCGCTCGCAACCAAGGAGCGAAGTCATGGATCTCCAGCAAGTGCTCTCGATCGTCGGTGTGTTCGCGGCCTTTGCCGTCGTCATCGTCGTGTTGGCGTCGGTGCGCATCCTCGCCGAGTACGAGCGCGGCGTCGTGTTCCGCCTCGGTCGCTTGCGGCCGAAGGAAGCGGGGCCGGGGCTCGTGCTCCTCGCGCCCTTCCTCGATCGCATGGTGCGCATCTCGCTGCGCACGGTCGTCGACGACGTGCCGCCGCAGGACGTGATCACGCGCGA
>CAYHRR010000754.1:0-1866 GCA_964358875.1 uncultured Planctomycetaceae bacterium
CGGTGCGAGGGTGGTGCGACACCGGTGCGAGGGTTCACGCGGCGCGGTCGCGCAGTTCGTCCGGCGAACGCAGCCCGAGGAGGAAGCGCGCGCCGTCCTTGCCCTCGCCGGCCCAGAGGAGCTGATGACGCTGCACGCAGCCGAGCCGGCTGCCCTCGCTCGCGACGTATTCGAGCGCGAGCAGCTCGGCCATGTAGCGATGCACGCGGTGATGCGCCCACCCGGCAAACTCGCGGACCTGGCGGCGGCTAAAAGAAAAATGCTCCAAGGCGTTCTTCGTCTTCGCCGCGGTTTTCGCCCACTCGGCGCGCATCTTGTCCAGGAGCAGCAACAGCTCGTAAGCCGGGCGAGAGAGTTCGTCGAGCGAGTGCCCGAGCAACTCGGTCGCGAGTTCGTTCGCGAGCCGGATGTCGGCGCGATCAACGTCAACGTAAGGCTGGCCGTTGGGCAGCGTTTTTTTCGGCTTCTGCATCTGGCGCAAAAACGCGATGGCCTCGATTAACGCCAGATACTTGGGTTGATCGCGGCGACCGGGCAAACGGTCGTCGCCGTAGGTGAGTTGATCGGCGTAGTCGTTGACGACGGTGAGCGGCTGCAAGAGCCGTTGGAACGCGTGGTGTTTTTTCACGAGCGCCGCGACCGCGGCCGACTCCGTGCGCCCGGCGAGCGTGTGCCGGTGGCGCTGCCGCACAAGGATCGCCTGCGTCTGCGCCTTCGACTCGTCGACGCTCGTGACGAAGAAGCGCGATTTCGTCTCGGGATCGATCTCGGGATTGGTCGTCGTGAGAAAGACGGCCGTCGGGCCTTCGACCTTGTTGGTCATCGTCACGAGCTTGCCCGTCGCCGGGTCCTTGATCGTGGACTCGGTGACGAGTTCGCCGGACGAGATCAAATTGCGCAGGGCATACATCGCCTCGGCGACACCGTCGCCTTCTTCGAGCGCGAGCACCTTGTGTTTGAGCGACGTGCGCTCCTTGTAGAAGAGCGCCTTGCCGGAAAGCGACGTGAGCTTGATCAAGTCCTCCGGCGGGCAGAGGCGCACCGCGCCGTCTTGCAGCGTGGTCTTGCCGGCGCCGGAGCTGGCGAGGTTCAGCAGCGCGAGCGGCTGCGGCATCTTGCGCGAGGTCATCACGAGATAGCCGAGGAGCTTGTTCGCGCGCTCGCCCACGAGGCCGCACGCCTCGTAGTCGGCGAGGATGAGATCGATCAATTTCGGGCTGCGGCCGAACGCCTCGCCGTCGCGGCGGTCGGCGTCGGTCATCGCGGCGGTGACTTGCTCGCCGACGTTGGCGAGCGGTTTTTCCGCGTGCGTTTCGCAGGCCGTGAGGAGCTTGATCAAATCGGCGTCGATGGTGTCGGCCGACTCCTCGAGGATGCGCACGAGATCGAGCGCGAGCTGGCGGCGCGCCCGCGCCGAGTAGAGATCGAGCGTGTCCACGTGGAGCTTGCCGGCGCGCTCGACGCGCACCGTCGCCTTGAGCGCACGCGCGGATTTTTCGAGGCCGCGCACGTCGTAGCGCCGAAGGCCAAGCGTGAGCGCGAAGCCGCCAGGCGTCGCGTTCGTCGCCGCGCCGGAGGGCGGCGGCGTGGGCCGCGACGGCGGCGCGAGCAACGCGGCGAGCGCAGCGGCGCCGTGTTTCACGAGGAAGGCGTTGGGATCGAGATCGCCGGGCAACGTGATCGTTTCCACGGCAAAGCCGGCGAGCTTTTCTTTTAGCCGCTCGGTCGCCGCGCGACCGGCGGCGTCGCCATCGAGGAGCAACGTCACGCGCTGCGCGCCCTGGGCGCGCAGCGTGGCGAGATCGGTTTCCCCGAGGCCGTTCGTGCCCTGGATCGAGACGACGTTGCCAACGCCGGCCGTCTCGA
>CAYHRR010000755.1:0-1865 GCA_964358875.1 uncultured Planctomycetaceae bacterium
GATCGACGTCGGCGACTCCCAGTACAGCGAGTTGCCGTTCGACGAGTTGATCAGCCGCACGTGCGGCGACGACAGCGACGCGAGCACGGCGAGCGCGAGCGCTGCGCGAAGGATGCGGTGGCGCATGTTCACTTGACCTCCGTCGTCGACGCTGCGGCGCGCAGTCGTGCTGCCGCTTCGATGCGTTCGATCGTCGCCGTGTAGGCGAGTTGCAGCGCGGCGTTGGCGGGCGCAGCAGCCCCGCTGCCGGCATCGACGAGCACCAACTCCGTGTCGCGCCGCGCGAGCGACGCAACGCCGTGCGCGTCGCGCACGATCTCGAACTTGCCTTGCGCAAGCCCGACCGTCGGACGCCAACCGTTCGAACTTTCCGCCGCGAGGAAGAGCAGCGCGTCCTCGCCCACCGTCAAGGTCGCCATACCGGGAATCACCGTGCCCGAACCGTCGCTCAGCACGCCGCCGGGCAGCGTGAACACGCGGGTTCCATAGGGAGCGCCCCAGTAGGACTGATGCACGGACAGCGTGTACTCGGTGCACACTAGGCCGCTCGTGTCGCGGAAAGAGCGCTGCGCGAGCACGCGACCTTCGAACACCAAGTCGGCGTTGCGCACGAGGTCCTCGATGTCGAGGCGCAGTGCTGTGCCGGCGTCGACGTGCGACGGTGCGAGGTACGAGAACAACGAACACGCCGTCGCCGCGAGTGCGGCGGCGCAGACAACGCGCTTCATCATGTGGGAATCGCTACGCGGGGACCGGGGACGATCCGCACAGCCGGGGAGCCGCGGACCGAGCGCGTAGATCGAGCCGGCACGCCATGCCGCTTGATCGCGCACCGGATTTCACTCGGCGCGCGCGGAAACAAGTTCCGAATACGGAGCCAGGCTCCTCCGTCAACTATTCGCGGAGACGCGACGGCGCTCTGCGATGCACTCGGCGAATAGTTGACGGAGGAGCCTGGCTCCGTATCACGGGCAGATGCGGAACTGCACGGCGTCGGTCATGCCGATGCCGCCGCCGGACGACGCCGGGTCGCGGTACCAGTACTGCGCGAAGACGTCCTCGCCCGCGACGAGCGCTGCGTCGGTGCCGGAGCGAATGCGCGCGTTGAAGTCGTAGCTGAACACGCCCGAACAATCCGTGGGCCCAACGTTGCCGCTCGAGAACATCATCGGCAGGCGATTCACCGGATTGGCGACGCACTTGATCCCGCCGTTGAGCGGCGTGGCCGATGCGCCGAAGCCGTAGAAGAGCAGACCGTTCTGCTGATTGATGACCTGCGCGGCGTCGAGCGTGAAGGCCGAGAGCGAGGTCGCGCTCGCCGTGCCCGCGCTCGACATCGCCGGCGTGCAGCCGACGCTGTTGAGCTTTGCCGTGCAGTAGCTCGACGCCGGCGGACAGGTGATCACGCCCGGGCCGAGCTCGACCAACTGGAATTCGTCGATGTTCCAACCGCCATAGGCGAGGCCTGCGTCGCTCTGCAGGCTGAACTCGATCTGCACCGAGGCGTTGTGCGCCGCCTGCGCGCTGATGTCGATCGACTGCAGCGACCAGGCATTCTCGACGAGGTCGCCGCTCGTAGGATTGGTCCACACGGTCGTCCCGTTGACCTTGATGCGCGCCTGGTCATAGGTGCTCGACTCGACGCCGAGCCAACGCCGGAACTCGACCTTCACGCCGTTCGCCCGCAGCCACTCGCGCGCCGCGAACACCTCGTCCAGCGTCGCCACCTCGAAGGCCATGTGGTGCATTTCCCGCCAGACGACGCGCCGCAGGACTATCCCGTTGGCATTAAAATTTGCCAGAAGCATCTCGGCGCTATGAGGAAATGTGACGAAGTGCATGTTTTTTGGGACGTGGAAAGCAAG
>CAYHRR010000756.1:0-1859 GCA_964358875.1 uncultured Planctomycetaceae bacterium
CGGCGCGAGGCTGGCGACGGCGGGGATCCAAGTGAAATTGCCGCTGCTGTCGATTTGAGAGTTCGCACCGACTTGGCCCTTGATCTGGAGGATCGTCTCGTCGGGTATCCCTTTGAGCCGCACGTTGACCGCGCCGCCGGACGCGTCGCCTTGCTGGTCGGGCGTGAACGTCTTGCTGACTTGAATGCTCTCGACGACGGCTGCGGGAAATTGATCGAGCTCGACGGCGCGCTTGTCTTCGTCGGCCGTCGGAAGTCGAACGCCGTTCATTTGGGAACTGACGTAGCGGTCCGGCAGACCACGGATCACCGCGTACTTGCCGTCTTGGATGGAAGCGCCCGCAACCAGTCGCAACGCGCTGGCGGCGTCTCCCGCACCGGCTCGACTCATCAAGTCGGATCCGATCGAGTCCATGAGTGCCGGACTCTCGAAACGCAGACCGAGCAGAACCGATTCCGTGCCTGCTCCTGATTGAATTACGTCGACGACGACGTATTCCTCCAGCTCGGTGAATTCGCCCGGCATGGACATGTCGACATCTGTCAACTGTCCTGCGACGACGAGGACGTCCGGACGTACTTGCCGAACGTAGCCTTCTTTGAAGAAGACGAGCGTGTAGCTGCCCGGCGGAAGTTGGCCGAAGACGAAGTTGCCTTGATCGGAGGTCAAGACGGTCTGGCCGGTCTCGACTGCTGTCACCTGCGCGGCAGCGAGCGGTAGATCGAAGTCCTTGTCGTAGACCACGCCGCGAATCGAACCGCCCGGTTGTTGGACGCCAAAGGCGACGCCGCCGAAGAGGATCGACGCGCAAACGAGCCAGCAGTGTGAGGCCCAGGTCGCCACGTGTTGACCGATCAAGGGAGCTCGGCCTTAGCGCCCGACTCGCCGCTGTGTCGCTTTCCAATCCATTGAGCGGACTTTTAGGGATCGGATGTGAGGACAGCGTGAACGCCAGATGAGCTTGGCGCTTAGAGCCGCTCGCGCAGCTCATCGGTCGGCGGGCGGCGGCGCTCGCGCGAGCCTGGACGCGCGAAGCGACCTTTGCGGCCATTGCGTGTGCTTTGTGCGCTCGCGTCCGAAGCGTTCGCGCCCGCGCGGCCACGCCGCGAAAATGCCGGAACGGTATGTGTCCACCGTGGCGAGCGGCCGCCTTGCGCGACGGCGCTTCTGAGTCGCCGGATCGGCTGCGCTGCGCTGCCTGCGCGTGTTCTTTATGAACGAACGGTGCGCGCCGACGCTGCACTTCTAGCGAACGACGCGTCGACGAGGTTTGCCCGACACCGCTGTGCCGCAACGGCTATCGGTCTTAGCAGCGTCTTTGCGTCCGATTGCCGCGAAAGTGTGTTTGGACGGCGTCGTCAGGCGGCGACGGGCGAAGGCGGGCGCGCGATCGGTGGACGACGAGACGGATCGTGAACCGCGACGAACAGCCTTCGTGATCCGAGGTCGCTGCGGTACAGCGCGCCCTAACTGTCCATTGAAAAGACACCGTCTCGAGAAAGTGCGTGGTGCGGCGATACAAGAAGCGCGAAGCAAAGGGGCGCGGAGTCGAGGCTCTTCCGGCCGCTGAGCACTACTTTTCGAGCGCGGCGCAAAATATGCGCATCACGCGCTGTCGTCGTCGGGGCTTTTTCAAAGGGCTACGGGCTCACCCCACTACGACAGGCGCGTGCGTCCGTCGGCGACTCCGTCTTCGAGGTCGATCTCACGCACCTTCCGCGCGAGCTCGTCCGCGCTGCAGATGCCTTTTTCGACGAGCACGCGCTGCACCGCCTTGGTGGCCAGCGCCAACTCACCGAGCGCGCGCTCGAGTCGCGCCGCATCGATGCTGCCGCCCCCCGTGCGCATCGATGCGATTT
>CAYHRR010000757.1:0-1847 GCA_964358875.1 uncultured Planctomycetaceae bacterium
ACCTCGACGGGTTTCTCGAGTACGTGCTCCGTGCCCCCGCGAGCGCATTCAATGTCAACCGGGAGGCGACGGTGACGCTCCGCGGGAATTGGCCGGCGGAGAAGGCGTTTCTCGTGCGCTGCGTCGCGGAGCTCACCTCGGGCGGCGTTGAAGTCGCCGAGACGACGGCGTTCGATAACGACGGCGGTGCGCTCGGGTTTTCGCCGCAAACGACGCGGAGCACGACGTGCCTCATCGCGTGTGGGTTGGCCTGCTCGAGCGCCGCAACCGAACCCCCGAGCAACGTGACGACGATTCCGGCCGGGCCGGCGAACGACAACAACCCGAAGGTTCGCGGCATTGCGCGCCCAGGGGCAACGGTGCGCATCTACACCGACAGCACGTGCGATGGCGGCGCGGTCGCGGAAGGTCTCGCCGAACAGTTTGACGCCGGATTCACGCTCGATGCGTCCGTGCCTGACAATTCATCGACGACCTTTTTCGTCACCACGAAGTCGCTCGGCCGACCGGCGTCGTCGTGCGGCGCGGCAAGCGTCGGCTACGTCGAGGACTCGGCGACACCCGACGCAGGCGTCATCTCGAGCGGCAATCCGCCGAGCCCATCGACTTCGCGAAGACCCCTCCTTCTCGGCACCGCCGAAACAGGCGCGACCGTCACCGTACACACGAACAGCGCGTGCGATGGCGGGGTCGTCGCAGGTGGGTCCGCGGACCTGTTTTCGACGCCGGGCCTCACCGCGAACCTTCACTGGAATACGGTCCACCGGCTCTACGTGAGCGTCAGCGACACAGCGGGGAATCGCGCAGCCTGCTCGGCGGCGCCGTTTCTTTTCGACACTTCGCCGGGCGGCGCAGTCACGACCGATCCCGCGTCGCCATCAAGCAACGTCAAGCCCAGCGTTCGCGGCACCGCCCCCGTCCCCTCGACCGTCCGGGTGTATGGAAACAGCGGATGCACCATCGAACTCGGTTCGGGGCCGGCCGAAGCGTTCAACGGCGCCGGCATCGCGGCTTCGATCCCCTTTGATAACACGCCAACCCCGCTCCACCTCACCGCGGAAGAGCCTGGGCGCCCGCCGATCGCCTGCCCCGACGCGAGCATCGCTTACACCGCAGACTCAATCGCACCAGCGACTCCGGCGGTCTTTGGGAGCAACACGTCGCCGCCGGCGAGCCTCTTGAACCCGAAGCTGTTTGGGAACGCCGAACCGGGCTCGCTCGTCGCGGTCCACATGAACAGCGCGTGCGATGGCGGCCTTGTCGCGTCGGGAACGGCCGCTCTGTTCAGCGCACCGGGCCTTTCGGCGAACCTTCTTTGGAACACCGTCCATCGCCTTCATGTCAGCGCGAGCGACGAAGCCGGGAATCGCTCAGCCTGTTCGATTTCGCCGTACGTCTACGATTCGACCGTTGGCGCCGTCGTCACAACGAACCCGTCGCAACCAACGAATAACAACAACTCACCCAAGGTAGAGGGGAACGCCCCGTCAGGAACCTGGGTCCGCGTCTTCAGTGGCGCGGGATGCACGAACCTCCTCACGGAAGGTTCGGCCGAGGCGTTCAACGATGGCGGCCTTGGGTTTGACGCTGGCGACAACACGGCGACCGCGCTCTATGTCGTCGCGACGACGGACGGCGGAGTCTCGCCGCCATACTGCCCCGACGCGAGCGTCGTTTACACTGAGGATTCGGCCGGCCCCGATGCGGGCTTCATTGCGACGAGCGATCCGCCGTCGCCGTCGGCGTGGCGATTCCCGAAGGTCATTGGGTCGGCGGACCCCGGCACGACCGTGAGCCTCTACCTCGATAGCGCGTGCGATGCCGGCGTGTTTGGCCAAGGGACCGCG
>CAYHRR010000758.1:0-1845 GCA_964358875.1 uncultured Planctomycetaceae bacterium
AGTGGCCAGCGCGTGCGCAGTCCTAGACCGCTGCGGGCGTCGCGGTGGCGACGCGCGGGATGACCTGATCGCGATCGGGTCCGACGGACAGCATCACGATCGGCACGCCGACGAGTTGCTCGACCCACTCGACGTAGCGGCGTGCGAGCAGCGGCAAATCCTCGTAACGCCGCACGGCCGTCGTGTCGCACTTCCAACCGCGTGCGGCCTCGTAGTGCACCACGACGTCGGCAAGGTCGACCAGTGCGCCGGGCCATTCGCGCATCACCGCGCCGCCGACTTCGTAACCGGTCGCGACCTTGATCTCGTCGAAGCCGTCGAGCACGTCGAGGTTGGTCATGATCCAACCGTTCGCGCCGTTGAGCTCGAGCGAAAAACGCATGGCGAGCACGTCGAACCAACCGCAACGCCGCGGTCGGCCGGTCGTCGCGCCGTACTCGTTGCCCGCTTCGCGGATGCGCACGCCGTCGGCGCCGTGGTCTTCGCTGGGGAACGGCCCTTCGCCCACGCGCGTGCAGTAGGCCTTGGCGATGCCGATCACCTTCTCGATCCAGCGCGCAGGAAAACCCGCGCCCGCGGAAACTCCGTCGGAGCCGGTGTTCGACGAAGTCACAAACGGATAGGTGCCGTGGTCGATGTCGAGCAGCGCGCCCTGCGCGCCCTCGAACAGCACGAGTTTCTTGCGCTTGTAGGCCTCGCGCACTTCGGCGCCGGTGTCGCCGACGAACTCGCGCAGCGTTGCGCCGAGGTGCACGTAGCGGTCGAGTTGCTCCTCGAGCGCGAGCGGTGCTTCGTTGTGCACTTGCGTCAACAGCGCGTTCTTCTCGGCGAGCGCGGCTTGCAGGCGCCGGCGACAACGCTCGGGGTCGAGCAAATCGCCGACGCGCAACCCGGTGCGCGAGGCCTTGTCGGAATAGCACGGGCCGATGCCGCGACCGGTCGTGCCGATGCGGCCGAGGCCGCGCCAGCGCTCGCCGGCTTGGTCGATGCGCTTGTGGTGCTCGAAGATCACGTGCGCGCCCGCCGACAGGCGCAGGTTGCTGCCGTCGACGGCGACGCCGCGCTTGCGCAGGCCGTCGACCTCCTCGAGGAACTTCAGCGGGTCGACCGCGACGCCGTTGCCGATCACGTTGACCTTGCCGCGGTGCAAAATGCCCGACGGAATCAGGTGCAGGACGTACTTCGCGCCGCCGACGACCACCGTGTGGCCGGCATTGGCGCCGCCTTGGTAGCGCACGACGACGTCGGCGTCGCGCGCCATGCCGTCGATGATCTTGCCCTTGCCCTCGTCGCCCCATTGGGCGCCAAACACGCACACAGACGGCATGCCGATCTCGCTTCGCTTCTCGCCTGAACGCGCCTTGAGAGGATCGATCGCCCGCGCAGCCCTGTGTCGCGCGATGCGGGGCGCGGATTCTCTCCGCCTCGGACGCGCGTCACAAGAGTCAAGTCGCGCGAGCGCGACCTACGCCGCCGCCGCCCGGCGTCGCTAACGTCAAACGCTCGCCGGCGCGCACGCTGAACGTCGTGCGACCGGCGAGCTGCGTCGTCGAACCGTCGCGGTGCGTCAGCTTCGCGCGACTGCACGCACCCGCGCCGCCACCTGCGCGGCCCCACGGTCCGCGCGACGTGCGATCCGCGATCCACGCGACCTGCGCAGGTGCGAGGAATTCGAGTTCCTTGTCGATCCCGTCGCCGCCGCGCCGCCGGCCTGCTCCGCCCGAACCGCGCCGCACGCTGTAACGCGTCACGCGCACCGGGAAGCGCTGCTCGAAATCCTCGATCGGCGTGTTGCGCGTGTTGGTCATGTGCGTGTGCAACGCGTGAGCACCGTCGGCGCCGCGC